>NZ_JBNPXS010000011.1:0-76163 GCF_050433185.1 Desulfitispora alkaliphila | reverse complement strand
AGTGAAATCTTTACTTTATTCAAGTCAAACTAGCAAGATCAGCTGATTGGTAAAGTCAACTTTTAAGCAAAAAGCTTATTTTGCAAAAGTCTCAAGTAGTAATTTTTTGTATTAGAGTAAATATTTTTTGGTAGTAAAAAGAAGGAAAATAAAAACTATTAAAGAATAGATACAAGTAAATTGTTTTTTGGGGGGGCTAAAACTAGTACTATTTTTAGAATTAAAAAAAATACCAAAGGGGGGGATAAGATGGAAAGAGTAAACTTAACTGCAGAGAAAGAAAAGGGGAAGGATTTTGTAACTGCTGTTGAGGCTGAAAGTGGGGTTACTGTAAACGAGTGTTACCAATGCGGTAAGTGCTCAGCTGGTTGTCCTGTTGCTTTTGCAATGGACTATACTCCTAGACAGATTATTCGTATGCTTCAATTGGGGATGAAAGATGATGTTCTAAAATCAGAAACAATTTGGCTGTGTGCGCACTGCGAAACCTGCTACACCAGGTGTCCTAAGAGTATTGAACTAGCAAAGCTGATGGAGACATTGAGAATCAAAGCAAAGGGAGCAGGTTTTATCACAGAAAAAAATATAGACATTTTCACAGACCAATTTTTAAAGTCTGTTGAAAAATACGGCAGAGTTCATGAAATGGGATTAATAATGAACTTTAATATTAGATCAGGGCAACTGTTCAAAGATGCAGGTCTAGGACCTGTAATGATGCAGAAGGGCAAGATTCATATTGCTCCTAGTAAAGTTAGGGATACCGAATCTATCAAGAGAATTTTTGAGAAGTCGGTGGAACTTGGAGGTGAATTATAATGAAGTTTGGATATTACCCAGGGTGCTCTCTTAGCTCTACAGGGATTGAGTACAATATGTCAACGAAAGCTGTAGCTGATTTTTTTGGTGTTCAACTAGAGGAGATACCTGATTGGAATTGTTGTGGTGCCTCTTCAGCTCATGCCACAAATCAACTACTTGGCCTTGCATTACCAGCAAGAAATTTACAGATTGCTGAAGAACAGGGGTTAGATATAGCAGTTCCTTGTGCTGCTTGTTATAGTCGCCTAAAGGCATCCCATCATGCTATAACAACGTCGGAGACCACCAAAGCTAAAATTAATGAAGTGATAGGTAAAGAGTACAATGGATCAAACCAGGTAGTCTCGGTTATAGATGTAGTACATCAAGCCATAGGAACAGATGCAATTAAGGAAAAAACTTCTGTACCGTTAAAAGATTTAAAAGTTGCTTCTTATTATGGTTGCCTATGGGTTAGACCACGGGAACTAGCTATGGACGATCCGGAAAATCCAGTAAAAATCGATCAAATTGTGGCAGCAGCAGGAGCAGAACCTGTAGAATGGGCATATAAAAACGAATGTTGTGGTGCAGGTCACTCTACTCAGAAAACTGATGTAGGAATAAAAATGATTAGAGATATTCTAAAAAATGCTAAAGACGCTGGTGCAGACTGTATTGCAACTGCATGTCCACTTTGTATGATTAACTTAGATATGCGACAAGGAGATATTCTCAAAGAGTTTGGAGAAGATTACAATTTACCAATATTCTATTTTACAGAATTGGTGGGAATGGCTATTGGCTACATTCCAGAAGAAGTTGGGGTAAATAAGCATTTCGTAGATGCTTTGCCGTTGCTAATAGATAAGAAAATCCATCCTGCTGGTAGGAGGGGGGCTTAGATATGAAGCGAGTTGGAGTATTTGTCTGTCATTGTGGTAGTAATATAGCTGCTACGGTGGATTGCCCTAATGTTGCAAAAGATTCATTAGAATACCCAAATGTAGTTCATGCTGAGGACTATAAATATATGTGCTCAGAGCCTGGGCAGGAAGTAATTAAAAAGGCTATTAAAGAAAAGAACCTTGATGCTGTAGTTGTAGCAGCTTGTTCACCGAGAATGCACGAAGCTACATTTAGAAAGACGCTAGAAAGTGCTGGCAAAAATCCGTATTTGCTTGAAATAGCAAATGTTAGAGAGCACTGCTCGTGGGTTCACTCTGATAAAGAAAAGGGTACTGAGAAAGCAAAGTCTTTAGTTAGGTTAGCTGCAGCAAAGGCAGCTAAGAATGAGGAGTTAGAGAAGTCCACTATACCTATTCACAAAAAAGCCCTAGTAATTGGTGGTGGGATTGCAGGTATTCAAGCTGCTCTTGATATTGCCGATGCTGGACATAAAGTAACTATTGTGGAAAGAGATCCTAGTATTGGCGGTAGGATGGCACAAATCGACAAGACATTCCCTACGCTAGACTGTTCTGCGTGTATTTTAACACCTAAAATGGTTGACGCAGCAGCCCACGAGAATATTGATATTGTCAGTTATTCAGAAATCGAAAAAGTAGATGGATTTGTTGGTAACTTTAAAGTTACTATTAGAAAAAAAGCTAGGTCTATTGATTTAAATAAATGTACTGGTTGCGGAGCTTGTTATGAAAAATGTCCTAAAAAAGTTTCCAGTGAGTTTGAAATGGGAATGGGTGAACGACGAGCCATATATACTCCATTTCCACAAGCAGTTCCCAATAAACCAGTTATTGATAGAGACAATTGTAGATTCTTCCAAATGGGAAAATGCAAAGTATGCCAGAAGATATGTCCAACTGGAGCAGTAGACTTTGAGCAAGAAGATGAATTAGTCACTGACGAATACGGTGCCATTGTAGTAGCTACAGGATTTGATCAGTTTGACCATGACGTTTATGGGGAATATGGATATGGAAAATACCCTGATGTGATAACGGGATTGCACTTTGAGAGACTAGTTAATGCATCTGGACCTACAAGTGGAAAAATAAAGAGACCGTCTGATGGAAAAATTCCAAAGAATGTAGTTTTCATTAAATGTGTAGGTTCTAGAGATGAACAGAAGGGAAAGGCATACTGTTCAAAAACATGCTGTATGTATACGGCTAAGCATGCTACGCTAGTTAGTGAGAAAATTGAAGGGGCAACCCCTTACATCTTCTATATGGATGTGAGAACCCCTGGAAAAGATTACGATGAATTCTATCAGAGAACTCAAAATCAATTTGGAGCTCAGTATATTAGAGGACGGGTATCTAAAATATATCAGAATGGAGAGAAGCTGATAGTAAGGGGTGAAGACTCTCTTTTAGGTAAGGCGGTTGAAGTAGAGGCTGATTTAGTGGTATTGGCAACTGCTATGGTACCAAAAGCAGATGCAACCGATGTAGCTAGAAAAGTTGGCTTTACCTATGACATGAACAACTTCTTTACAGAAGCTCACCCTAAATTAAGACCAGTTGAGACACATACTGCAGGGGTATTTTTAGCAGGTGCGTGTCAAGGTCCTAAAGATATTCCTGAAACAGTAGCACAGGCAAGTGGTGCGGCAGTTAAGGCATGTGGCTTGCTTAGTAAAAGTGAAATGGCTACGGATCCAATGATTTCATTTGTAAATGAAGGTGCCTGCTCAGGGTGTGAAATTTGTGTACCAGTGTGTCCATATAAAGCAATTGAAATGAAAACACTAGAGGAAAGAGTTCATGGTGGTACAAAGCAGCGTAAGGTAGCATCAGTTAACCAAGGTCTATGTCAGGGTTGTGGTGCCTGTACTGTAGCTTGTAGGCCAGGAGCACTTAACCTAAAAGGCTTTACAAATGAGCAAATTTTAGCGGAGGTGGATGCTATATGTCTGTAGACAAGAATTGGGAACCGACCATCTTGGGGTTTGCTTGTAATTGGTGTAGTTATGCAGGGGCAGACCTAGCAGGTTTAAGTAGATTAAATTACCCTCCTAATATTAGAGTTATCAGAGTTCCGTGCTCGGGTAGAGTTAATCCTCAATTTATTGTTAGGGCGTTTCAACGCGGTGTTGATGGTTTTTTAGTTGCTGGTTGACACCCAGGAGACTGTCACTATGTTAGTGGCAATTATTTTACTCGCCGTAGATTCTTGTTGATGCAGCGAATGCTTGAATATGTGGGGGTTGACCCCAAGAGATTTCAGGCTCGTTGGATATCAGGCTCTGAAGGTCAAAAATTTGCTGAAACGGCAACTCAGATGACGGAAGATATTAGAGAGTTAGGTCCAAACAGGAAGTTGAGGGATGCGAAATGACTATAACGGATGCATTGAGAGAAAAGGCGAAAGGGTTACTGGAAAGTGGTGAAATCAAATATTTTATCGGTTGGGAAAAGGGTACGTTTTGGTATCAGTCACCGCCGGCATTCATCGATAAACCAGAAGAAATAGAGAGGCTAATATGGGATGAATTCTGTAGTTATAGTTTGGCTCGCTACGCAATGAGGTTAGATCCAGACGTTAAAATAGGTTTAGCAGTTAAAGGCTGTGATTCTAGGGGAATTAATAGGTTAATAAACGATAATCAGTTAAATCGAGATCAAGTTGTCTTGATCGGAATTCCCTGTGAAGGTATGAAAGATGCCAACAATGCTGTTTCAGCTAGTAAAGCTGCTGACTTGCCTATGGAAAAGAAATGTCAAGAATGTACTCATCCCAATCCAGTTATATATGACGTGATGCTGAATGATCCTGTTTCCAAAGCAGATATTACTAAAGAGGATATCTACAAAGAAGTAGATGAGTTGGAGCAAAAGAGTCCAGATGAAAAGTATCAATACTGGTCAAAGCAATACGAAAAGTGTATCAGATGTTATGCATGTAGAAATACCTGCCCTGCTTGTAACTGTAGAGAATGCTATGTGGATCAGTATAAAGTAGGGTGGCAGAATAAGGCAGTAAATCTAGCTGAAAACCAAATGTTTCACATTACTAGAGCAATGCATGTAGCTGGTAGGTGCGTAGAATGTGGAGAGTGTGAAAGAGTATGTCCAGTGGGTGTTCCATTGATGAAGCTAAACAAAAAGTTAGCTAAGGATATCAATGAGCTTTTCGGAGAATTCGAGGCCGGAGTTACTGCAGAGGAAGAGCCACCACTTGGTAAGTTTAATACAGAAGATCCTGAAGAATTTATGTAGTTAGAGGAGGTGGGTATTTTGAAAGCAATTAATAAGTCAAAATTAAACGACTTGCTAAAAGTATTAGCAAAAGAGGGTAAGCTAATAGTACCTCAAGAAGTTGAAGGTGTAACAAAATTTGCTGAGTATACGGATGGTATACAGTTAATGCTAGATAAAAATACATTGTTATCTCCTAAAGATACAGTCTTTCCGCAAACAGAAACTATGTATAACTTTACAGTAAATAACCTTAAAAACTCTATAGAAGAAGTAGCTGCTACAGGGGAAAAACAGATTGTCTTTGGGGTTAGACCGTGCGATATGAAAAGTATTAGACTCTTAGACTTAGTATTTTTGACTAAGGGATTTGAAGACAAATTCTATAAGAGTAAACGAGAAAATACAGTATTTATTTCCCTTGGATGTGAAAAGGCTGAGCCATCATGTTTCTGCGATAAAATGCAAGTTAACCCTCAGGTTGAGGAGGGTGCTGACTTAGCGTTAATCAATTGCGGAGATGAATATGGTGTTGAAGCTAAGACAGACAAAGGAGAAGAGTTGCTAAAGCAATTAAAAGGGCTTTTGACGGATGCAAAAGGAGAGCCTAAAAAGGTTGAAGGCTTTAGCTTAGATGTGGTCTCCGTAGATGGAGTGAAAGAACGCTTACAGAAAATGTTTGAGCATCCAATCTGGGATGATGTTTATCGAAAGTGTATCGGGTGCGGCACATGTACCTATCTATGTCCAACCTGTCATTGCTTCGATGTTCAAGGTAAAAAAGTTGGGAAAAGCGGTGAGAATTACAGATGTTGGGACTCCTGTATGTTTTCCGATTATGCATTAATGGCAGGAGGACACGATCCAAGACCTACTGGTAAAGAAAGAGTGCGCCAGAGATTTATGCACAAACTAAGATATTTCCCGGAACGCTATGACGACGAATTAATGTGTGTTGGATGTGGCCGCTGTCTGAAGAAATGCCCAGTAAATGTGGATATTACTAAGCTGATTGGGCAGATAAAGGAGGCGGATATTAATGTCGGTTAGTGTAGAAGATATAAAGAAAATAAATCCTTTAGTTCCTATAGAGGGTAAAATTATTGACATTATACAGGAAACTCCAGATGTAAAAACTTTTCATGTGACTACTGAAAATGGCAAGCCATTTACTCCTATGCCAGGGCAATTGGCGATGTTATCCCTACTAGGTGTAGGTGAAGCTATGTTCTCCATAACTAGTCAAGGAGAAAATCACTTGGAATTTGCTATAAAGAAAACTGGCTTATTGACGGATGCTCTTCATGAAGCCCAAGTTGGGCAAGAGGTCGGTGTAAGAGGTCCCTATGGCAATGGCTTTCCGGTGGACATGGTTAAAGGTAAAGATGTACTCTTTATAGCCGGGGGAATTGGATTAGCTCCTGTAAGGTCTCTGATTAACTATTGTGTCGAAAACAGAGATGACTTTGGCAAGCTACAAATTGTCTATGGATCAAGGTCGCCTAATGATTTATGCTTTAGGGATGATTTGTTTGAAAATTGGCCAAAAGTAAAGGATACTGAAGTAAATGTAACTGTAGATAGAGGCGACGACACATGGGATGGACCTGTAGGATTTGTGCCAGCTTATTTAGAAGAGCTTAATCCTGACCCAAAAGGGAAAGTGACAATAGTATGTGGCCCACCCATTATGATTAAATTTGTAATGCAATCCCTAGATAAAATGAAGTATAACCACGACGATATAATTACCACTTTAGAAATGAGAATGAAATGTGGTATTGGCAAGTGTGGCAGATGTAATATAGGAAGCTGTTTTGTTTGTTTAGATGGTCCTGTTTTTACAATGACTCAGCTTTCAGAGATGCCAAATGAATTTTAAATAAACTATATAAACCTCTCACAATTTTCATATGTGAGAGGTTTATTATGAATTATCTCAGCAGCAAACATTGGAGGTAAATCATGATTGTAGATTATCACGTACACGGATTAGCACACGGAGAATTTAAGCATACACTAGAAGATATAAAACCATTTGTTGAAACTGCTATAAAAAGAGGAGTAGGAGAATTAGGTTTTACTGAGCACGATCGCTTTTTTAATGAGATAGACTTTGACCTGTATGAAACCCTGAGAGAAATGTTTCCCCAGGTAAAAATTCGAATGGGGCTAGAAGTAGACTTTAGAAATGGTAGTGAACAGGAAATATTAAAACAAATGGAAAAATACAACTTTGACTACATAATTGGATCTGTTCATGAGATTAATCGATGGCCTTTTGATAACGCCGATTTTATGGACGAGTACCATAAATGGGAGGAAGAAAAATTATACGAAAGTTATTTTCAAATTATAAGTGACATGGCAGCTACTGGGCAGTTTCAAGTAGTAGGTCATTTAGACTTAATCAAGGTATTTGGTTATAGATCAAGAAAAGATGTATTGGAATATGTAGAGCCTGTACTAAAGGTAATAAAGAAAAGCAATATGGCAGTAGAAATCAACACAAACGGATGGCATAAGCCAGTAAAGGAAGTATATCCAGAGGAAAAGATTTTAAGGGCTTGTTTTAGCCATGGAATTCCTATAACCACAAGTTCAGATGCTCACAGGCCTGAGCAGGTTGGAAGAGACATTGATAAAGCTATCCAGATAGCTAAAAGTATAGGCTATAAAGAAGTAGCAACATTTTCGAATAAAGAAATGATTATGCAAAAACTAGGATAAATGTTTTAGTAACCACATATAGATGGAGTAGAATAAGCAATATTTGAGGTGAAAAAATTGTTAAATGTATTTCTACTCCTTTCTAGTTTGATCGTTATTCTCATGGGAGCCCATCTTTTTACTAATGGAATAGAGTGGCTGGGTAAAAGGCTGAAACTAGCTGAAGGTGCAGTAGGCAGCATATTAGCTGCTGTTGGAACAGCACTACCTGAGACAATGATCCCGGTTATTGCAATATTATTGGGGAGCAAAAGTGGAGAAGACATAGGGATAGGTGCAATTCTCGGTGCCCCCTTTATGTTAGCAACGCTTGCTATGGGAATTGTAGGTATTTCTATAATTATTTTCAAAAGAAGGAGACTGGGTCAAACAAATTTAAACATAAACCCAACTGTAATGCGCAGGGATTTAAGTTTCTTTTTAGTTGCTTACACTGTTGCAATTAGTGCTACATTTATTGCTAACCCTCTTTTCAGAAACTTCATAGCCGTCCTATTAGTGTTAATATATGTGATTTATGTTTGGCTAACGCTGAGGGATAATAACACATTAGGAGAAGCTCATTTAAAGCCTTTATTTTTGGCAAGAAAAGTCACATATCCCAAACTGAAAATAATATTAATTCAAATAATAATTGCTTTGGCTATGATTATTATTGGTGCCCATGGTTTTGTCAATGCCATAAAGAGTATTGCAGAAATCCTGCAAGTACCCGGGTTTATATTAGCCCTAATAATCGCTCCTGTTGCTACAGAGCTGCCTGAAAAGTTTAACAGTATTATTTGGGTTCGAAGTGAGAAAGACACATTAGCTATGGGAAATATTACGGGGGCTATGGTTTTTCAGAGTTCATTAATTCCTGCATTGGGAATTACTATGACAAAGTGGGAGCTAACTAACATAGCTCTAGTAAGTGCTTCTTTTGCTATTTTATCTGCTAGTGTGCTTCTATTAAGTTTAAAACTCAAGGGTAAGCTAACTGCAAAGTATCTCTTAATGGGTATTCCACTGTATATTTTATTTGTTATAATAGTTTTAACATTTGACACATTATAATTTGTAACGTATACTTAAGATAACGATAACAGTAATAATTATTGTTTCACATGAATGGAGGCAAGTAAAATGACAAAAAAAATTGGCACCCGAATGACTAAGCAGAAAAAAATTAT
Source organism: Desulfitispora alkaliphila (assembly GCF_050433185.1). NCBI lineage: Bacteria > Bacillati > Bacillota > Desulfitisporia > Desulfitisporales > Desulfitisporaceae > Desulfitispora > Desulfitispora alkaliphila. The sequence goes on along the minus strand of NZ_JBNPXS010000011.1, from coordinate 67,294 downwards.
TTTAGAGATACTGAGAAATACAACTTGCCACCCAACAGCTGACTGGATTTATGAACAAGCAAAAAAAGAGCTTCCTGATATTAGTTTAGGTACAGTTTATAGGAATTTAAAGTTACTATCTGAGGTAGGAGAAATTGCTGAACTAAACTATGGTAGTACCTATCGACGATTTGATGGTAATGCCGAGAATCACTATCATTTTGCATGTGAAGAGTGTGATAATGTATATGATATTGATTTACCATTAATCTCAAAACTAGACCATAAAGTAGAGGAAGCGATTGGAGGCAAGGTAAACTACCATCGTATAGAATTTTATGGCGTTTGCAAAAACTGCATTAAATCTAATTAATTATAACGCTGACCTTTCAGCGTTTTTTACTTATGTTTGGGGGAATTAAGATGAAAGTAGTAGAGCAGGATATTTTAACTGGTAATAAATTAGTGGATAATTACATAAATCAAAATGGCTATACAGACCAGTTTTTTCAGTACCCTAACTTTGAAAATCGAGCTTGGCTAGCTAGAAATAATGATATCGATAAATTTTCTGAAAACTTCTGTTTAGAAGAACGAACGAAACTGGCCAATGCTTTAAAGGAATATAATTTACAATTAAATTGCAGTGAACAAGTTCTTAAAAATATTGAAAAGTTGAAAGAAAGTAAGAGCAGAGTAGTAGTTACAGGACAACAAGCTGGAATGTTGACAGGTGGGGTCTTTGTGCTCTATAAAGCAATTACTGCAATAAATTTAGCAAAAGCCATAGAGTGTAAAACAGGTGATGCGGTTATACCAGTTTTTTGGGTTGCTAGTGAAGATCACGATTATGAAGAGGTTAATCATACCTATTGGTGGAACAACGGTATTGAAAAGCACAAACTTACAAAACCAACGTTGGGTATGGTTCCTGTCGGAAAAATTCCGTTACCCTCCAATATTTATAAGATATTAGATCAAATAGAAAAAAACTCAATAACAGACATAGCTCTTTTTACTGAGATTAGGCGTATAACCCATGAATCTAAAGATGTGGGGATATGGTTTGCCAAACTATTATCACATTTGTTTTCTAAATATGGATTAGTATTGATTGATCCCCTTCTTTCTCATGTAAAAAAGAAAGCTATACCTGTATTAAGCAAAGCGTTAATAGAGCATCAAAAAATAAAATTAGCAGTTGAGGAGCAAGGGGATGAACTAAAGAAAAAGGGTTATGACAACCAGCTATCCCCTCCTGAAGAGAATCAAACGCCTCTTTTTTATATAGATGAAGATATGCAAAGAAAACCAGTGTTTATAGAAGATGATTGGGTTTATTGTGATAGGAGAGAGCGAAAAAGAATAACTCAAATCCATAGATTCCCTAGCTTTATTGAAGAAAATTATAAAAGGTTTAGTCCAAATGTAGCCCTTAGGCCAATTGTACAAGACAAAATTTTGCCAACTATTGCATATGTTGCAGGACCAGGTGAAATTGCATATTATGCTCAGTTGAAATCTATTTATAATTTTTATGGAATGAAAATGCCGATAATTTATCCTAGGCTAAGGGGGACTATTATAAGTCAGTCTGATTATGAATTTCTAAAAAAACATAATATAGGACTAGGTAGTACAAAAGAGGAATGGGATAAAATACAAGAAGCTAAATTAAAGCAAGTTGAAAAGGCTGATATTTTGCAGGATTTTGATATATGGCGTGAAGAATTAAAAGAAAAACATAGTGAGATCACAAAAAGGCTAGGTGAATTAGATTCAGATCTTACTGATATAGCTGAAAAAAGCTTTAACAAGATAAATTTTCAAATAGAATATTTAGAACATAAAGCACGGCAAAAGCATAAAAAAAATAATAAGCAAACCATCAAAGAAATCGAAAATAATTATAGCTGGATATTTCCGTTCGGAAAGCAGCAAGAGATGGTGATATCTGGATTGTTTATGACCTGTCGCTATGGGCAAAATCTAATAGATAAGCTGATTGGATTGGATAATATAGATACTAAAAAGCATAAATTAATTATTATGGGAGGTACCTATGGAGCAAGTTGATATTTTAGCTATTGGCGCTCACCCTGACGATGTGGAAATAGGAATGGGAGGCACTATAGCTAAACATGTTGAATTAGGATATAAAGTTGGGTTGTTAGATTTGACTAGAGGCGAAATGGGGACTAATGGAAGCATAGAGATAAGAAGCAGTGAAGGTAAAAAAGCCATGGAGATATTAGGCTGTGTTTTTCGATTGAACTTAGAACTTCCCGATGGGGGAGTGGTCTGTACTAAAGAGAATGTATTAAAATTAGTTAGAGTACTTCGGTTTACAAAGCCAACATTAGTATTTGCTCCTTACTGGGAGGATAAACACCCTGATCATGTGGCCTGTAGCAAGCTTTTAGATGAAGCAGTATTTATTTCTAGCTTAAAAAAATTCCTGCCAGATGTTCCACCCCATAAACCAAAAACGGCTTGCTATTATCTCATTAACCCAATGGTACAACCTTCCTTTGTAGTAGATGTTACTGAATACTATGATACAAAAGTCAAAGCTGTTTTAGCTCATGATAGTCAATTTTTCACAAAAGGACAATCGGTGTCTACAGAATTGAATTTTAATGACGGATATCCTGAAAAGCTAAATATCAGAGATAGATACTTTGGACTTCAAATACATAATACATACGGAGAGGGTTTTATCACTAAGGAGACCGTGCCAGTAAATGATTTATTTAATATGTGGAGGTAAAAACTACTTATGAGTGATGAACATGTTGAAGGTCGATTTATAGCTCGAGAAAATAGATTCGTGGCAGTAGTAGAAGTAGATGGAATAGTAGGAAAAGCCCATGTTCCTAATTCAGGTCGAATGAAAGAACTATTGGTAACAGGGGCTCCTGTGAGTCTGGTAATTAAGAGCCAGGAAGGTCGAAAAACAAAATATAAACTGGCTAGTGTTAAATATAAAGGCATATGGGTGAGTATAGATTCTTCTATACCAAACAAGTTGTTAGAACAGTCCTTTCTGCGGCGGGAGCTATTTCATTTTAGTCAATATAGATATATAAAAAGTGAAGTAAAAAAAGAAAATAGCAGATTTGACTTCCTATTGAAATCTAATGAGAATGAAAAACTGATGTACGTAGAAGCAAAATCCGTAACCTTAGTAGAAAATAAAAGAGCATTATTTCCTGATGCTCCCACCACAAGGGGAAAAAAGCATTTAGATGAGCTGAAGCAAATAGCTATAGAAGGAGGAGAAGCAGCAGTTGTATTTATAGTACAAAGAAGTGATGCAGAAAGCTTTGCACCTAATTGGACCATGGATACCCAGTTTTCTCAGGCTCTTGTTGCTGCTTTTAACTCAGGGGTTAAGGTCTATGCATATCAATGTGAAACAAGCTTTAAAGATATTTATATAAAAAAAGAAATCCCAGTACTTATATAGTGGTTAGGAGGTGTTAGAAATTAGCTCAGATGCTGTTCAATCCCTCAAGGCTGTACCTTTTTTTTCTGATCTAAGCCATGAAGATTTAAAAAGAATTAATGATATTGTGATTTATAGGCGTTATCGCAAAGGCATGTTAATCTTTATGGAAGGAGAACCTGGAGATGAACTTTATTTTGTTAAAGAAGGCAGGATAAAGCTTTCAAAGATGCTAGACGACGGAAGAGAACATATCTTGCACTTTGTACAAGCTGGAGAGGTTTTTGCTGAGATTCTTCTTTTTGATGGAGGTAATTTTCCTGCTACTGCTGAAGTAATGGAAAAAGCAGAAATAGGAATTATTAGGAATAAAGATTTAGACAAGCTGTTGAAAGAATGCCCTGAAATAACATTAAAACTTTTAAAAGTTATGAGCAAGCGATTACGCAAAGCTCAGCTTCAAATTAGAGACCTAGCATTAAAGGATACTTATAGTCGATTAGCCAGCACACTTTTGAAATTAGCTCAAGAATATGGAGATGATTCTGGTGGAATTAACTTCACTTTAAGTCAACAAGAACTAGCTAATATGATTGGCTCTTCTCGGGAAACAGTAGCAAGAATTTTGAGTGACTTTAAGAATGATAACCTCATTAGTGTTCAAAGGAAGAGGATAATTATTTTAGATAGTGAAGGGTTAAAGAACTGGAGTGTTCGCTAAGAATGCAATAACTACCAAAAAAATGTGGGGAGGTTTTATTGATGACAATCAATATTGCAGTTGCGGGTAAGGGAGGAGTCGGAAAGACTACATTTACAGCACTATTATTGAGACAAATGCTTAAAAAGGAAAAGGGATCAATTTTAACGGTGGATGCAGATCCAAATGCCAATCTCAATGAAGCTTTGGGGCTTGATGTGGATATGACAATTTCTCAATTACTAGAGGATACAAAGGACCCAAAAGCAATTCCCACAGGAATGAGTAAAGAAATATATGTAGAGTATAAGTTACAACAGAGCTTGATTGAAACTGAGCATGTGGACCTGCTAGTAATGGGAAACCCTCAAGGTCCTGGATGCTACTGCTACCCCAATGATTTATTGCGAAAGCATATAGAACAGCTGTCAGAGGGATATGAATACATGGTAGTGGATTCCGAAGCGGGCCTAGAGCATTTAAGTAGAAGGACTATCCCTAAGCTAGACTACTTATTTGTTATAAGTGATTCATCGGCAAGAGGAGTTAGGTCTGCAGGAAGAGTTCATGACATTATAAAAAATATCAAGACACCAATAGATCATATGGGACTGATTGTAACAAAAACACAAGATCAAGGTGTAGATGTGTTGAGGCAAGAAATTGAAAATACACAGCTGAACTTATTTGGCCATATTCCTTATGATGAGAGACTTGTAAAATATGATATGGAAGGAAAAGCATTATTTGACCTACCCGATGATTCGCCTGCTGTTAAAGCTGTTGACGAAATCATGAAAAATCTTAATTTATAAATACAATATAAATCACATTGTTGTGTGAGCTTTGATACAGTAATAGCTAAGTAATTTATTTAAACTTTGAATTAACGATCATTGTATCTGAGCAACGGTTGGCTGGGTTTTTATTACCCAGCCTTTTATGTAAATAACGAAGGGGAGTCAATAAATGAACAGTTTAGTAAATGCCCTACTAAAATTTGACCTATTTAAAAATGAAGACAGAACAACAGTTGAAGAAATAGCTCGAAAAATGCTAGTTCGTTCATTCAAAAGAAAATCAGTAATAGTTATGGAAGGTGAACCAGCTGATTATTTCTACTTTGTCTTAGAGGGAAAGGTTAAGTTATCTAAGTTATCAGAAGATGGGCAAGAAAAAATTGTTTTAATAATAGGTTGTGAAGAATTTTTTGGTGAAGTATCCGCTTTAGATGGAGGAGAACAACCACTAATAGCAGAGACTTTGGTAAGTTGTAAAGTAGCAATGCTTCCTATTCAATGCCTTAGAGAAATATTAGAAGACACCCCAAGAATGGCATTAATTATTATGGATGCTATGGCAAAGCGTATGCGGCAATCCTATAGACAGATAAAAAATCTTGCCATGAAAAATACCCAGAGTAGATTGGCTAGTAGGTTATTTAAATTATCAAGAGACTACGGCAAAAAAGATGGTGATGTAATAAATATTGAATTACAACTAACTCACCAAGAGCTAGCAAGTTTGGTTGGCACATCTCGGGAAACTGTCAGTAGAACATTAAGCGGCCTCGAAAAAGAAAATATTATTTCTATTACAAATCAAAGAATCTCAATTTTAGATATGCCTAGTCTAAAAAAACTGTTTTAAGTATTTTGGGTAAATTAAGAAAGGGGGATTGGAATGAGTAAAATTACCACAGCTGATATTAAAAATGGGTTTGAAAACAATGGGTATATAGGAGAAGAGGAGATTATTGTAACGGTATACTTAGCTGTGAAGTTGAACAAACCGCTCTTGATTACAGGAGCGCCGGGGGTGGGGAAAACAGAAATAGCTAAGGTGTTAAGTAACATTTTTGATACGGAATTGATAAGATTACAGTGTTATGAGGGGCTAGATGAAAATAAAGCCCTTTATGAGTGGAATTATCAAAAGCAGCTTTTAAAAATACAAATGAGCGCTGATAATAACAATTCTTTAGAAAAAGATATTTTTTCTTATAAGTACCTTCTCGAGAGACCTCTTTTACAGGCCATAAGGGCAGAAAAAAGAGCAGTATTACTTATTGATGAGATTGATAAGACAGATCATGAATTTGAAGCTTTCTTGTATGAGGTTCTCTCAGACTTCCAAGTCTCTATACCTGAACTAGGTACAGTTCAAGCGAGACAGGTTCCAATTGTTATTTTAACTAGTAATGGGGACAGAGAACTATCTGATGGTTTGAAGAGAAGATGTATTTTCTTATACATAGATTACCCAGACATAGAGAAGGAAGTAAGAATATTACGCACTAAAGTTCCGGACGTGGGAGAGAAGCTGTCACTACAAATAGCAAGAGCTACTAACTTATTGAGGAGTATAGATTTGGCTAAAGCTCCCTCAATTTCAGAAACTCTAGACTGGGCTAGGGCTCTGATAGACTTAGAAACTAAAAGTCTTGATGAAAGTGCTGTTACCAATACTCTTAATCTGCTTTTAAAGGATAAATCAGATCAAGATAAGTTTAAAGCTGAGTTAGGTGTTAAAAAGTTAGTACGGGAGTCTGTGGCTATAAATGAGAGGTGATTAATTTGCAAAGCGAATTCCACTTAATTAGATTTATAGCACTGTTGCGTTTGCTAGGAATCAGAATAAGTACTGCTGAGGTTATTGACGGGATGAGTGCAATAAGTGAAGTAGATTTATTAAATAAAAAGCACTTTAAAGCAGCGTTATTTTCTACATTGGTTAAAGAAGCTAAACATAGACAGGTTTTTGACGATGCCTTTGAAGCATATTTTTCTAATAACGCCTATCGGGAGGAAATTAGCCAAAAGTGGGAGCAAGATGTTTCAAGGGAAGAAGAAGATAAACGGAAAGCTGAGAATGAGTTGCAGTTTTTTGACCAACAGCTTGAGTTAACCGATGAAGAAAAGCTTACTTATAGCAATATGGGGCAAGAAGATAGAGAGAAAATACAGCATTTTATTGAAAAAAGCAGCAGTGGCTACAAAGTGGATGAAAATTTCAAACCAATTATTGAAAATCTAGTTAGAGGAGCATTAGAATATTGGAAACGACAACTAAGCGACCAGAATATTATACAACCAAATCAAAAAACTGGAGACGATGAAATAGATAGCTATTTAAATCACATCAACAAGAGTAGGGTAGAAAGTGATATTAGCTTAGAGGAAAAGGACTTTAATAAGATAACTGATGATGAAATAGATAAGGTTGAACTAACTATAAGGAAACTGTCTGCGCGGTTGGCCACTAAAATGTCGCGTAGGTATAGAAAAAGCTCAAAAATGCAAAAAGTAAACGTTCGAAAGAGCATAAGAGATAACCTGAAATATGGGGGTACCCTAATTAAGCTTAATTATAAGGCAAAGCGAAAGAAAAAGTTAAAAATATTGATATTGAGCGATGTCTCAGGGTCTATGGCTAGATATGCTGCGTTTGTTGTACAATTTATGTATGGGATTTCTAATAACCTAAAAGATATGGAAAGTTATGTATTCGCAGAAAATCTTGAAGAAGTAACTGAAAAGTTAAAGCACAAGAGAGACTTTAAAAGTACAATGGCAAATTTAATGAATGAAAGTACCGTTTGGGGCGAGGGAACAGATATAGGAGCTTCAGTAAACACTCTTTTGAGTAAGCATGGTAAGAGTTTACAGACCAATACTGTTGTGATAATTTTAAGTGATGGTAAGACAATAAACTGGGAAAGAACAGTATGTGAAATAAAAGCATTAAAAAATCGGGTAAAAAAAGTTATTTGGCTTAATCCATTACCTCAGTCAGAATGGGAAAAGGTAAGGGCTTTGAGAGAAATAGTAACGGAGGTAAGTATGCATCAATGCAATACCCTTAACAAGCTTGAGAATGCAATAACAGAGCAATTTCTTTAGCTTGACATAACTTTACAATGTATGTAGAATTAATTATGTATTTACAGAGGTGGAGTCATATAAGGAGTTGAACTTATGCTAATACATGGAAATAAAATTCGTTTATTGCGAGAACAGCGCGGTTATACGTTGTCTCGATTTGCAAAAATAGTTAATATTTCAATTTCCTATTTAAGTGAGATTGAGCGAGAGGCGAAGCAGCCTTCTTTAAAGACAGTGAGCAAAATCGCTGAGGCCCTTAATATCCCCAAAAATCAGTTAATAAAAACAACAAAGCTTGATAGTTTAGGTAAAAAATTAAAGCAGGTTAGAGAAGAGCAAGGAATGACACAGCAAAGCTTGGCTGAAGAGGCAAAACTATCTGCTGGACTAATTGGGCAAATTGAGCACGATAAAGTTCAACCTTCCCTTAAGACTATAGAAAAAATTGCTAGTGTGTTAGGTACATCTCCTTGCTACTTTGTATTAGAAAGCTATGATGGAGAAGAGATGATTCCCAGTTTCAACCCAGAACTACGTGAATTATTACAAGATGAACAGGTGCAAGCGGTGTTAAGGCAAGTATGTACTATGAATGGCGAAGAACTAAAATTTGTCTTGAACTTTATTCAATTGTTTAAAAGGTCGGGATTATCTGAAGCAGGAACTAGTAAATGCTGATATAGAAGAATAGAATAGTGGCGGAAACAGAATAGAGCACCGCCATCTCTTAAAACTTGGCGCAAGCCAAGTTATTTTTTGTTATGCAGGAGGTAGAATTATGCCAACTAAGGTGTTGATAATAGACGACGAAAAAAGGATGAGGGACCTAGTTAAGTTGTATTTACAAAAAGAGGGTTACATTGTAAGTGAAGCTGCTAATGGTTCTGAGGGGTTAGAGCTTTTGCAAGGAGGTAATTTTGATTTACTTCTCTTAGATATCATGATGCCTGAAGTGGATGGGTTAACAGTATGCAAGGAAGTAAGGAAATTTAGTGACATGCCAATAATTATGCTAACTGCTAAAGGTGAGGAATTTGACAAGGTATTAGGGTTTGAGCTAGGTGCTGATGACTATGTAGTGAAGCCCTTTAGTATGAGAGAATTAGTAGCAAGAGTAAGGGCGCTGTTGCGTAGGTCTAGGGACAAAGCTATAAATAAGCAAGTGGGAGAGAAAATTTCTTTTCCAGGATTAGAGATATTTATTAATTCAAGGGAAGTCACTGTAGAAGGAAAACAATTAGTGTTAACTCCAAAGGAATTTGATTTATTGGTTTACTTTGCGGAGCACCCCGGGAAAGTATTTACTAGAGAGCAGTTGCTAGAAACCGTTTGGGGCTATGATTTTTTTGGAGATTTGAGAACAGTAGATACTCATGTGAAAAAGATTCGCGAGAAAATGCGTCAATGTTCTCAAAAGAAACAGTATATAAGCACTATCTGGGGTGTAGGTTATAAGTTTGAGGTGACAGAATGATTTCTAAGAGTGTAGTGGGCAAGCTATGGCTCACTATAGTCACTATGATAATTATATTACTAATTTTGCTAGGGTTTCTACTGAGTCAAATTATGGAAAATTTTTATTTTGAATTAAAAACAGAAGAAATGATTAGGCAAGGAACTCAAATAGCAGAACTGATTGGCAGTGAAAACCAAACAAAATCAGGTGACCTCACACAAAATCTTAAGATGCTTAGTGAGTTTACAGATGCAAATATTATGATTGTTGACAGAAGGGGTCTTGTTCAGGCATGTAGAGGTGTTCCAGGTGTGAGGCCTGGGCATCACTTAAATATCCCAGATCTAGATCGGGTAATGCGGGGGGAAATATTGGCACGTAAGGGTCTTCATCCTGTTTATAATGTACAAATGCTGTCAATCGCCATTCCCGTATATCAGAATAGGCTTATTGTAGGTTCAGTATTAATGGATGCTCCTGTAGAAGATATTACTGAAACTGTAGAAAATATTAGAGAATTAATATTGTATGCTGCTATGGCAATTATTGTAATAGCCACAATCGTCACTTACTTTCTTGCAAAGTCAATTAGTAGACCTCTTATTCAAATGAATAGTGCAGCCTTGGCAATGGCTCGGGGTAACTATGGACAAAAAGTCGATGTAAATTCTTCAGATGAGGTTGGAACACTAAGTAGGACCTTGAACTTTCTGAGTGAGGAGTTAGAACAAAATATTAGTGAACTTTCAAGAGAAAAAAGAAAGTTAGCAAATGTTTTATCAAGTATGACTGAGGGGGTCATTAGTTTTGACCAACAAGGTCGAATAATAACCTTAAATCCTCCAGTTAAGGGAATACTAGAGTTAGATGAAAATATTACTCCAGGGCAGTTTATGCCTATCTCTATTAAGGCTGTTAAAGAAATAGAAAAGTTAGCTAGGCAAGTATTTTCTAGCAGTGAACCTCTAGTTGAAGAGGCAACTATAAATAATAAATTTGTTAAATTGAGGTTGGCACCTATTATGTCTACGGGATCTGTAACAGGTGTGGTTGTGGTGGTTAGTGATGTGACAAAAGAAAAAAAATTAGATAAAATGAGAAGAGAGTTTGTAGCTAATGTATCTCATGAGTTGCGAACGCCACTTAGCTTTTTGCAGGGATATACGGAGGCTATTTTAGACGGCTTAGCTGAGACAGAAGAAGAAAAGGAAAAATATTTGCAAATCATTTTAGAAGAAACTTTGAGATTACGGCGGTTAGTGAATGAACTACTGGATTTAACACAAATTGAAGCAGGACAGTTAAATCTAAATTTACAAAGGGTTAGTCTGAATGAGTTACTCAAGAAAGTAATAGTAAAAATAGAACCCGTTTTAAAGGATAAGGGAATAAAAATGAATTTACACATAGGCGCTGGTATCGATTATGCAGTAATCGATAGCGATCGTATTGAACAAGCAATTATTAACCTATTAGATAATGCCATCAAATATACCCAAGAAGGTGGAAAAATTGACTTGATGGCAATCCAAAAAGATGATAAATATGTTACAGTAATAGTTGAAGATACAGGTGTAGGTATACCTAAAGATGAGCTTCCATTTATTTTTGAGAGATTTTATAAAACAGACAAAGCAAGAACCAGGTCACAGGATCTAGGTGGAACAGGATTAGGGCTTTCTATAGTAAAGAACATTATTAATGCTCATGGTGGAGAAATATATGCAGATAGCTCATGGGGACAAGGGACAAAATTCACATTTAATATCCCTAAACTAAGCGAATAAGGAGGGAGATATTATGATCGAATTAATATTTCTTATTGCAATCATCGTTATAGCAATTCTCGTTTTTAAAGGTGGAGGCTGATGTCGTTAACATATCTGAATTATGCTAATTCAGAAGTCTAGCAATAAACAAATTAAAGTTAGAGGTGAGAGAATGGGGATTTCAAATAAAAAAATTATAATCGCTCTTGTAGTAGCCTTACTCTTATTCAGTGGGGTTGCTAATGCCGTTGAAAGTGAATACAGGGCAACAATTAATCATTTAATGTCACCAGATTTTTGTGGGAAGTCTCTGGCTAATTGTCCTGCAGGTGTCTCTCAGGATATGAGAAACGAAGTAAGAGAGATGATTGAAGCAGGTTACACTAAGGAACAGGTTTTGGATCATTATGTAGGTATCTTTGGAATGGAGATTTTAGCAAATCCTCCTAAGGAGGGCTTTTTCTTGACAGCTTGGATTATGCCTTTCGTGGGTTTGGCTGTAGGTGGTTTTCTCATGTTTAAGGTTTTAAAGCACAGGAGTAATGCTGTTGCGCAAAAACAAAGGGAAGAAAAAAGCCAAAAGATAAGTGAGGAAGAGGAAGAGAAGCTAAAAAATGAGATGAAGAAATACCTATGATCTACAGGCTTAAACAAGTGCGTGATGCACTTTGGGGGAAGCTAGAACCTCAAGATAAAAAGCTTGTAGACAAAATTCTAACAGTAGAGGAAAAGAGTTATTTTTACTCACTTTCACTGGCAGATCAGTATCATAGTATTAAAGTAGCTAAAGAAGCTATTAGTATAGCTAATGTTCGAAACTTGAACCTGGATCAGAATGTTATAATTAGAGCTGGATTACTGCATGACATAGGAAAAAGTGGTTTTAAAATCACTTTAATAGATAGGTCTTTACCTGTTATTATCACTAAAATTAGTCCTATTTTATCAAAAAAAATTGCTAGCTGGGGAAATGGAGAGCTAATAATATTGAGAGGATTTTACTTATACTGGAACCATTACCAGTTGGGAGTTCAAATTGCTGAAAAACTTAACTTAGAATCTAATTTAAGGCAAGTAATCAAATATCATCAGGAACCAGTTAAGGCTGAAGATCAACTGTTATTAAGACTAATCAAGGAAGCAGATGAACTTTGTTAAAAATTATTAAGGGAGCGATGATGATGAGTGAACAATTTGATATGGTAGTAATTGGGGGAGGACCAGGAGGGTATGTGGCAGCAATAAGGGCATCGCAATTAGGTGCAAAGGTAGCATTAATTGAAAAAGAAAGACTGGGAGGCACTTGTTTGAACTGGGGTTGTATTCCCACAAAAGCAATGATTAAGACGGCCTCGCTCTACAAGGAAATTAATGAGGCAAATCAGTATGGTATTAAAGTAGACTCAGTTTCCGTTGATTATGAACAGGTATTAAATAGAAAAGATGAGATTATTAAAAGCCTTGGGACTGGAATTGAAAAGCTTCTAGAAAAAAATAAAGTAACTGTATACCAGGGAGTGGGTAGAGTTACTAGTGTGGGGAAAGTGACTGTAACAGATGGCCAAGGAATAAGTGAGGAATTGTCTTGTAATAAAATTATTTTGGCAACGGGATCATCGGCAATGGTTCCTCCTATAGAAGGAGTAGAGTTGCCAGGAGTAATTGATAGTAACACGATTTTCAATATGAGAAGTATACCAGATAGCCTAGTTGTAATCGGGGGTGGAGTAGTTGGTCTTGAATTTGCCAGCATTTACAGCACCTTTGGCTCTAAAGTAACAGTTGTTGAAATGATGGATCAAGTATTGCCAGGGATTGATCCAGAAATACCAAAGAGAATGAGACCTATTTTGAAAAAGAATGGAATTGATATCCTTACTAAAACAAAAGTCACAAAGATTGAGGAAAGCGACACTGGCATCCAAGTGTTATTAGAAGGAAAGAAGGGCGAACAAACAGTAGGGTGTGACAAAGTTCTAGTTGCAGCTGGAAGAAAACCCAACTTCCATGGCATTGAAGCGGAAAAATTGGGCCTTGCAGTTGAGAGAGGAGCCATAGTAGTAAACGAATATTTAGAAACTAACGTTTCAAGTATTTATGCCATTGGAGATGTGACAGGAGGAGCTATGCTAGCACACGTGGCTTCCGCTCAAGGTATTATAGCAGCGGAAAATGCTGTTAAAGGAAATGAAAGTGAATTTAACAATAGGGCTATACCAAGCTGTATCTTTACTAATCCAGAAATAGCTACTGTTGGCCTGGATGAAAATAATGCAAAAGAACAAGGCTATGAGATTAATGTAAGTAAGTTTCCCTTTACAGCTAGTGGAAAAGCCCTGGCCATGGGGAAGGCTGTTGGTACAGTTAAGCTAATTTCTGATAAAGATACTGGCCGAATCTTAGGAGGTCATATTATGGGGCCTCATGCATCAGATTTAATTGCAGAAGTAGCTCTTGCAATTGAGAATAATATTACAGCTGAGCAAATTGCAGAAACAATTCATGCTCATCCCACTTTAGCGGAGACTATTATGGAGGCAGCCCATGGTTTAGTTGGGAAGCCTATTCATTTGGCATAAATCGTTAAACTCTTAAACAATTGGAGGTAACTGTGAAAATAATAATTGGTATAACTGGTGCAAGTGGTGCTATTTATGGTCTAGGTGCATTAAAATGTTTAAAGCAATTGGGTGTTGAAGTTCATGCAATTATAACGAGCACCGGGGAAAAGGTTATTGAGTATGAATGTGGAGTAAAAAAAAGTGAGTTGGAAAAGTATGCAATGGTGCACGCAATTAATGACCTCTTTTCATCATTAGCCAGTGGATCTCATAAAGCAGATGGTATGATTATTATTCCTTGTTCCATGAAAACTCTAGGCTCCATTGCCAATGGAACAGGCGATAATTTGCTTGCGCGAACTGCAGATGTGATGCTTAAAGAGAGGAGAAAGCTTATTATCGTTCCCAGAGAGGCGCCGTACAACTTGATTCATATGCGCAATTTGGTTACTATTAGCGAAGCTGGGGGGCATGTCCTACCAGCTTCGCCTGGATTTTATCATTTGCCAGAAAAAACCTCTGATCTCATTTCTTTTATTTTGGGAAAAGCTTTTGATTTATTGGAACTGGAGCATGAATTATTCCCTAGGTGGGAAAATAAAGAGAAGGAAATTGGGTATAAAAGAGCTATTACTGAAAAAATACTAGAAGAAATAAATGTAAAGAGGATTTACTAAGAGCTTTAATTCGTATATAATGTTGTTTATTGTAGAACTATAGCAAAATATGCTGAAAAAGGGTTGGAAGGAGGGGATTTATTTTACCCGCTAGTTCTTTTAAATTAAACAGGAGGGAAATTAATGTCTAATCCACAAGCAAACTTTCTTGACAAATTTTTTAAACTTAGTGAACGCAATACTGACGTAAAAACTGAAATCATAGCAGGGTTAACTACTTTTATCACTATGTCTTATATTATATTTGTTAACCCAGACTTTCTAACAGCAGCAGGAATACCTCAGGAAGCAGCTATTGGAGCTACTATTCTAGCTTCTGCTTTTGCAACATTACTAATGGGTCTTTATGCTAACTTTCCCATCGGCTTAGCACCAGGGATGGGCTTGAATGCATTTTTTACTTATACTATTGTACTTGGAATGGATGTTCCTTGGGAAACTGCTTTAGGTGCAGTGTTTATTTCTGGTATTATCTTTGTTATTTTAACTGTTACCAAAGCAAGACAAGCTATCATTAAAGCTGTTCCTCAAACATTGCGTAGTGCTATAGCAGTAGGTATTGGGCTTTTCATTGCGCTAATTGGTTTGAAGAATGCAGGTATAATTATAGGTGATGATATTACTTTGGTTGCCCTAGGGGACCTAGGTGATCCACTAGTACAATTGGCTATCTTTGGGGTGCTTGTTACTGGTGTACTGGTAGCCAAGAGAGTTACAGGTGCATTTTTGATTGGGATGTTCATTACTACTGTAGTAGCAATGATTTTTGGTTTTGCTCAAGTTCCCAAAAGCACTGCAGATATTTTCTCAACGCAACTACCTAGCATTGCTCCAACTTTTATGCAAATGGATATTTTGGGAGCTCTATCAATTGGACTTATAACAGTAGTATTCTCTTTTACTTTTGTAGACCTATTCGACACTATTGGTACATTCATGGGTGTTACTCAGAAGGCAGGAATGGTAAAGGAAGATGGAAATGTGCCAGGAATGGATAAAGCTCTAATGTGTGACTCTGTGGGAACCGTTTTTGGAGCAGCTGTGGGAACAAGTACAACTACTTCTTATGTAGAGAGTGCTGCAGGTACAGAAGCCGGAGGACGAACTGGTTTAACGGCAGTTACTGTAGGGGTTATGTTTTTACTAGCACTATTTTTTGCACCACTAGTGGCAATAGTTCCTGGTGTTGCTACTGCCCCTATCTTAGTACTTGTAGGAGTACTGATGATGTCAGAAGTAACGAAGATTAAATTTTCTGACTTTACTGAGGCGTTTCCTGCTTTTATGACTATTTTCTTGATGCCAATGACGTTCAGTATTGCTCAAGGGATTGCCTTTGGTTTCACAGGCTATGCTATTATGAAGACAGCTACAGGCAGATGGAATGAAGTGGGGCTTGTAATGTATATCTTAGCATTCTTATTTATAATTCAGTTTGCGTTCTTCGGACACTAGAATAAAATAAGTTGAAATACCTATATAATCCTGTAGGAAATGGTTACAGGAGTTTCTACCAGGCCGCCATCTGTCCTGTCTATGAGGGGTAAGGGCCTTTCTTGTGCTTTTAGCCTTTTTTAGACACAGTGGCGGCTTTTATTTGTATAATATTGCTTGTGGAGTTTATAATAGATATAAGATTAGTGTTTCTAGGAGGTTGCTATGGCAGAGATAGATATCTTTGACGTTATTGGCCCGATAATGATTGGCCCATCCAGTTCTCATACTGCAGGAGCAGTGAGGATTGGAAAAATAGCTCGAGTTATTTTAGGAGAGCCAGTAAAATCGGCAAATATATATTTACACGGCTCTTTTGCAAAGACTTATCGTGGGCACGGAACCAATTTAGCTATAGTAGCAGGTTTGCTCGGATATGAACCTGATAATGAAGAGATTAAAGAAGCCCTTAAGATTGCGGAAGATCAAGGGATGGCTGTTGAATTTGTGCCTGTGGATTTAGGAGCAAAGGCCCATCCTAATACTGCTCGCTTAGAGCTAACAGGGATTCATGGTGCAACAGCAGCAATTACCAGTTCCTCAACTGGTGGAGGAAGCATTGTTGTCACCCAAATTGATCAGTTTAATGTGGATATATCAGGTGATTATCATGCATTGATAGTTGCCCACATTGACCAACCTGGTCTAATTGCAAAGGTGACCACTATCTTATCAGAGGGACGCATTAATATCGCTGAGATGAAAGTATCCCGGGAGAAGAGGGGGAGCTTGGCTCTTATGGTAATTGAAACTGATCAAGAGGTTCCAGACAACTTAGTTGCTAGGATAGAGGATATAGAATCAATTGAGGCTGCTAGGATGGTTAAGCCAATTTAGCCAATAGAGGAGGTCAATATGTTTCATAGCATAGCTGAACTTGCAGAGCTTGCCAGTTTAGAAAAGACAACTATAGGAAAATTAGTACTACAGAGGCAAGCTAAAGAGCTGGAAAAAAGTGAACAAGAAGTGTGGAAAACAATGCTGAAAAACTATCAAGTTATGGTAAAATCGGCTAATGTGGGGATTGAAGAGCCCCAAAAATCCTTTAGTGGTTTAGTAGGGTATGACGGGAGAAAAGTATTTGAGCAAGCTACAAAAAGTAGGTCCCTTGTGGGCGAAGTAGTTGGCAAGGCTATAGGGAGGTCACTTGCTGTTGCTGAAGTCAATGCAGCAATGGGCAAAATTGTGGCTGCTCCTACTGCGGGTTCATGTGGAATATTGCCTGCTGTACTTATGGGGACAGTAGAAAAATTTGACTTAACAGAGGAAAAGGCCGTTTATGGACTCTTTACAGCAGCGGGAATTGGAATGGTGATTGCAACTAAAGCTAGTATTTCGGGAGCAGAAGGTGGGTGTCAAGCTGAATGTGGATCAGCTTCAGGAATGGCAGCAGCTGCTGCTGTAGAGATGGCAGGTGGTAGTCCTGAACAGGCTATTAATGCAACTGCAATAGCCTTGAAAAATACTATGGGGTTAACATGTGATCCAGTAGCAGGTTTAGTAGAGGTTCCCTGTGTAAAGAGAAATGCAATGGCAACAGTTAATGCTATGTGTGCTGCAGAAATGGCCTTAGCAAATATCAAGAGTGTTATTCCAGTAGATGAGGTAGTAAAAGCTATGAAAGAAGTCGGGGATGCTATGCCAGCAGCGCTTAGAGAAACTGCTATAGGTGGACTAGCTGGAACCCCCACTGCTAAAAAAATAGAAAAAGATTTTTTAGGTAAATAAAAATATTTTTTTAAAATTGCAGGAAATATTATAAAAAAATAGAATATTAATAATAACAAAGTATATATTGATATCGGATGATTGTCTGCGGGAGAGACCTTGACATATAAGGCGCCGAAGGAGCAACCTTGTAGTGAGCTGACTACTAGGGAAACTCTCAGGCAAAAGAACCGCGACAGGACGAATCTCTGGAGAGTTTCTCTTGTAAGAGAACACCAAAGGGGTAACTTTTGTTATAAGTAAATCTCTCAGGTATCGGGGACAGAGGAGACAGCACAGCTTGTCTTTTCTGTCTTTTTGTATTTATTTAAGGATTACTGGAGAAAAATAAGATAAGTGAGGTGATATTATGGACAGTAATTTAAAAATAACACCACTGAATGCAGCCCACATTGAAGCAGGGGCTAAAATGGTTGATTTCGGTGGGTGGCACATGCCTGTGCAGTATAAAGGTATAATTGAGGAACATCAAGTAGTTAGAGAAAAAGCAGGTTTATTTGACGTTTCTCACATGGGGGAGATAGAAATAACAGGACCTGATGCCATGGGTTTAGTCCAAAGGCTCATTGCAAATGATTTGGGGAATATAGTAAAGAATCAGATACTATACACTCCTATGTGTTTTGAAACAGGGGGGATTGTAGACGATCTTCTAGTATACAGAATGGATGAGCAGAAGTTTTTACTAGTAGTAAATGCATCTAACAAGGATAGAGATTTGGATTGGATACTTAGTAATCGTTATGGAGATGTGGAGATTAACGATGTATCTGAGCAAATGGCTTTAATGGCTCTTCAAGGACCTTTGGCTCAGAGTATATTGCAAAAGTTAACTGATTACGATTTGAATAACATGAAATTTTTCTTTTTTGATAAACTGACCCTTGCGGGTGTCAACTGTCTTGTCTCTAGAACTGGCTATACAGGTGAAGATGGTTTTGAGATTTATGTAGAACCTACAGAGGCTAGAAAGATTTGGGATCAAATTTTAGTCCAGGGACAAAGTGAGGGTGTGATGCCTATAGGTTTAGGTGCTAGGGATACATTGAGGCTTGAGGCAAAACTACCCCTATATGGAAACGAACTTTCACCTGAAATAAACCCATTGGAAGCTGGGTTGGGAATGTTTGTGAAACTTGGCAAGGATGATTTTATAGGGAAAAAAGCTCTTACTGATGCAAAGGAAAAGGGAGTTACTAGAAAATTAGTGGGGTTTGAAATGTTGGAGCGGGGAATTGCTCGTTCTCAATATTCAGTTTACAGTGGCGATACAGAGGTTGGATTTGTAACTTCAGGAACATTTTCTCCTACGCTGAAAAAGAATATTGGCTTGGCACTGATTGAGTCTGAGTATAATCAGCTAGGAGAAGAGATAAAAATAGCAGTTCGTAATAAGAAAATATCAGCAAAAATTATAAAAACACCATTTTATAAAAGGGAGGCTAAATAGTTATGTACCCAGAGGAATTAAAGTATTCAAAGGAACATGAATGGGTAAAGGTAGATGGAGGCAAAGTGCGCATTGGGGTGACAGAATACGCTCAAAACATGTTAGGAGATGTGGTTTTTGTTGAGTTACCTGAGGAAGGTGACCAGATAGAGATAGGAGATGCTTTTGGTGTGATAGAATCAGTTAAAGCTGTTTCGGACATTTATGCTCCAATCTCAGGAGAAGTAGTTGCTATTAATGAAGGCTTATTAGATTCGCCAGAAAAGATAAATGAAGCACCATATGAAGAGGGGTGGATTATTGAAGTTGAGCTTTCTGACGAAAGTCAATTAGATGAATTAATGACTGCTGCTGAATATCAGGAGTTTACAAAAAAGGAGGAATAACCATGAACTACATTCCTCATACAGAAGCTGACAGAAAAGAAATGTTAGCAAAAATAGGAATTGAGTCTAAAGAACAACTATTTGACCAGATTCCTAATAGTGTAAAGTTTGAGGGGGAATTAAACTTACCAGCTGGTATCTCCGAGTTAGAATTAAAAAGGCTTATGAAAGAAATTAATTTAAAAAATGGTGATACAGAAAGATTTAATTCATTTCTTGGAGCAGGAACTTATGAGCACTATATTCCTAGTGTGGTAGGGCACATCTTGCAGCGATCAGAATTTTATACAGCATATACGCCTTATCAACCTGAAATTAGTCAAGGCACTCTCCAAGTCATTTATGAGTTTCAAAGCTTAATTTGTGAACTAACAGGTATGGATGTAGCCAATGCTTCAATGTATGATGGAGCCTCAGCTGCAGCTGAAGCTGTTTTTATGGCTTGCGGACAGACAAAAAATAATAAAGTAGTAATTTCAACTACTGTTCATCCAGAATACAGGCAAGTTGTCAACACATATGCAGCAACTAAAGGCATTGAAGTAGTTGAAGTTGGAATGAAAGATGGTACTACTGATTTAGATGCTTTAGCAGGTGTGATGGATGATGATGTAGCTGCGGTTCTTTTTCAACAACCAAACTTTTTTGGCTGCTTAGAGGATACTGAAGAAATCAATAAAATTGTGAAGCAAAAAGGTAGCAAAAGGCTACTAGTGCCAATAGTAGATCCCATATCGCTAGGTATATTAAGGCCACCTGCTGATTATGGAGCGGATATAGTAGTGGGTGATGCTCAGGGTTTTGGAAATTCCATGAGTTACGGAGGTCCCCACGTAGGTTTTTTTGCAGTAACCAAAAAGCTTGTTAGAAAAATACCTGGAAGAGTTGCTGGTAGAACAGTTGATAAGGATGGGAAACCAGGATTTGTACTCACACTACAAGCTAGAGAACAACATATTAGAAGAGATAAAGCCACGTCTAATATATGCTCTAATCAAGCTTTAGCAGCCCTTGCTGCAACAATTGCTATGGTTACCTTAGGAAAGCAGGGTATACAGGACCTAGCTTCCCAGTGTATAAAAAAGGCGAACTATACTCTTGAGCGGCTGTGTAAATTGAAGGGCGTTGAAAGAGCATTTACTAAGCCAATTTTTAAAGAATTTGTAGTTAAAACCGAGGATAATATAGATAATACTAATAAGCAATTATTAAAAAATAATATCATAGGCGGCTTGAATATTGGATGCTTTTATTCGGAGTTAAATAACCATGCACTTCTATGTGTAACAGAAGTTAAGTCCAAGCAACAAATTGACGAACTGATTGCTGCATGGGAGGGATTGAAATGAGTCAGATAATTTTTGAGTTGAGTAAGCCTGGTAGAAAAGCTTACTCATTACCTGAACTAGATGTACCAGACCAGAGAATAGAGGATCTATTGCCTGGAAATGAGATTAGGAAAGAGCCAGCACAATTTCCAGAAGTTAGTGAGTTAGATGTAGTAAGGCATTTTACCAGGCTATCTAAAAAGAATTATGGTGTAGACGATGGCTTCTACCCCTTGGGGTCCTGCACTATGAAGTACAATCCTAAAGTAAATGAAGACGTGAGTAGACTACCTGGCTTTGCTTTAAGTCACCCTTATCAGCCAGAAGAATTAAGCCAGGGCTCAATGCAAATTATATATGAATTAGATAAGTACCTGAGTGAAATATCAGGTATGAGCAGAGTATCTTTACAACCTGCGGCTGGTGCTCACGGTGAACTGGCAGGTCTTATGATTATAAAGAAATATCATGAAGAACTAGGAGAACACAGGCGGAATAAGGTAATAGTGCCGGATTCTGCCCACGGAACAAATCCAGCTACTGCTACTGTGTGTGGATATGAAACTGTTGAAGTAAAATCTAATCCTCGCGGTGGTGTAGACCTGGAAGAGTTAAAAAAAGCTGTAGGAGAAGATACAGCAGCACTAATGCTGACAAACCCGAACACACTAGGTTTGTTTGATGAAAATATTGAAGAAATAGCTAATATAGTACATGAGGCTGGAGGCTTGCTTTATTATGACGGTGCTAACATGAACCCGATTTTAGGAGTTGTTAGACCAGGTGATATGGGTTTTGACGTCATTCATTATAACTTGCACAAGACTTTTTCTACTCCCCATGGTGGTGGTGGACCAGGCGCGGGCCCTGTTGGTGTAAGAGATTTTCTAGTTCCCTATCTTCCAAAACCAATGATAGAATACAATGAGGAAGAAGATCGCTATTATATGGATTATGATTTACCAAAATCAATTGGTAAGGTCAAATCCTATTATGGAAACTTTGGAGTTGCAATTAAAGCTTATTCGTATATAAGGGCTCTCGGGGCTGAAGGAATCAAAAGTGTAGCAGAACATGCTGTTTTAAATGCTAACTATCTAATGCGAGAGCTTGCAGAAGCTTACCATTTGCCATTTGATCAAACGTGTATGCATGAATTTATTATTACTCCCAAACCGTTTAAGGATAAAGGAGTTCGAACCATAGATATAGCTAAGAGACTTTTAGACTATGGTTACCATCCCCCTACTATCTACTTCCCATTAATTATAGAGGAAGCTATGATGTTTGAACCAACAGAAACCGAGAGCAAGGAGACACTGGATAGCTTTATAGAGGCGATGAAACAGATAGCCAAAGAATGTGTTGAAAAACCAGAGATAGTCATTAATGCTCCTCATGAGACTGAGATTAAACGCCTAGATGAGGTAACTGCTGCTAGAAAGCCAGATTTAAGGTGGCAAGGATAATGCAGGATCTTTTAGCACTGCAGCAAGAAGCCTGGATGCTGAGGAAAAGAAATTTTCCTAACAGCATCCAGTTTGATTATCCAGAAGGTACCAAGGTTGTTTCATTGACTGGAAGCAGCTGTGAACTTCAATGTGCTCACTGTGGAGGTCATTACCTCAAAAATATGATACCAGCACTAGATTATTTCAATAATAGCCCTAAACAGGGCAAAAGTGTATTAATAAGTGGTGGCTGTAACTCAGATGGTACAGTTCCATTAAAGGAACACTGGAAATATATAGCCTCCGAAAAGCAAAGAAAGAAAGTAAATTTGCATACGGGATTAATAAGTGAAATGGAAGCAGCTCAAATAAGTGAAATTGCAGATGTTATCTCATTTGACTATTTAGGCGATAATGAAACTATTAAAGAAGTTTATGGATTAAATGCAACTGTAGCTGATTACAGAGCTAGCTATAATAATCTAAGTAGACAAGTTAAAGTACTACCTCATATCTGTATTGGAATTAGAAGTGGAGAGCTCAGTGGAGAGTTTAATGCATTAAAGATGTTAAAAGAGGATGGAGCTTGTGGAATAGTTTTCATTGTTTTCACACCTACAAAGAACACTAAATTTCAGGATAAGTCTCCGCCGAAGCTAGAGGAAGTGGGGAAAGTTATTGCTACTGCGAGAAAGATGTTTCCTGATATACCAATACATTTAGGATGTATGCGTCCTAGGGGCAGATACAGGGCTGAACTGGATTTACTAGCTTTAAAATGTGGAGTCAATAAAATTGTAATGCCCACAAAAGCTGTAGTTGAAGCAGCAGAGGCAGAGGGGCTCACGATTACAAAGGGAGAGGAGTGCTGTGTACTGTGATACGAATATCCTTGGGTACAGCAGATGTATTAGGTTTAAAAAAAATAAAAACAGATGCACTCCCAACTACGGCTTATATGTTCATAGGTGAAAAGTGTGTAGGAGACTGCAGTTTTTGCCCACAAGCGAAAAATAGCAATAGTAGGTTGGACATGTTATCTAGGATTACTTGGCCTGATTTTGACTTTAATGAGGTGTTATCAAAATTAAGTGTTTCCTATGATAATGACAAGATTAGGCGTGTCTGTATTCAAGTGGTGAATCAAAAAAAGTCAATGGACAATGCTGTAAATAAGCTAGAAGCTATAAAAACTAAAACTAATATCCCGGTTTGTTTATCTTGTAATCCGCTGGATATAAAGCACCTAGAGGAGTTATTTGATTTAGGTGCAGATAGAATAAGCATTGCCCTGGATGCAGCCTGTGAAAGAGTTTTTAAAAGAGTTAAGGGTGAAGGCTGGAATAGGCGCTTAGAAATGCTGGAGCAGGCAAGTAAAAGATTTCCTGGGAAGATTAGTACCCATTTAATTGTAGGCCTTGGTGAGACTGAAAATGAGATGCTTGCATGCATTGATGAAATGAAAAAAATAGGAGTGAAGGTGGCTCTTTTTGCATTTACTCCCATAAGGGGAACTAAATTAGAAGACAGTCGTCAACCAGATATTTCTAGTTACAGAAGGATTCAACTAGGAAAACACCTCATTGAACAGGAAATAGTAAGTATGGATAGGTTTGTTTTTGAGGATGAGTGTGTAACCAGTTTTGGTATTCAGCATGAAGTTTTAGTGAAGGTAATTTCAGATGGCAAAGCCTTTCAAACCTCTGGGTGTCCAGATTGTAATCGTCCATATTACAATGAAAAACCCGGTGGTGTTATTTACAATTACCCTAGACCTTTGACGGAGCCAGAGATAATCAAGGCTATTAAAGAAATGGATTTGAGAAATTGACTTTATGCCAAGTGTTGACATTAAATTATAAAAAAGATAAAATTTATTTTAGAAAATGTCGGGAAAACTTCCCGACATTTTTTAATAAGTAGGGAGGGAAGGATAATAATGAAAGAAATTAAAGTAGTTTTGTTTGACCTTGATGGAACACTGCTTCCCGTTAATACAGAGGAATTTTTGACCTATTATTTAAAAATGATTTCAGTGAAAGTTGCAAATCATATGGAACCTGAAAAATTTGTAAGGGTATTAATGAGCGCGACAGATGCCATGATAAATGATTTAAGCGATAGAACCAATGAGGAAGTATTTATGGAAAGTTTTCTGCCTCACTTTGAAGGAAGGTCAGAGGAGCTTTTGGAGGAAATAGAACAATTTTATGAGCAGGAATTTCCAAAACTTCGACAGTTTACAAAGGACAGTGACTTGAGCCGAGAAGTTGTGGAAAGAGTTATTGAAAGTGGTAGAGACGTAGTGATAGCCACAAATCCAGTTTTCCCCATGAGGGCTATTAAAGAGAGGTTAAAGTGGGTAAATGTTGACAAGTTACCGGTAAAGTACATAACTTCCTACGAAAACATGAGTTATTGTAAGCCTCAGCTGGAGTATTACAAGCAAATTGCGGATAAAATAAAAATTAATCCTGTAAATTGTTTGATGGTAGGCAACGATGCTCAAGAGGATTTGATAGCTCGGGAAATAGGAATGAAAACTTATTTAGTTGAAGATTACCTAATCGATAGATCGGAAGGGAATTATAAAACAGACTATCAAGGCACACTGACACAGTTGAGTAAATTTTTACAGGAAAAGCTTTAATACAAAATCTAAAAGGGGGGGTAAAAGTGCTTTCTGAAGAAGAGCGTACAAGGTATAGTCGACAAATTATCTTAAAAGAGATTGGTGTTGAAGGGCAAGAAAAATTGAAACAAAAGCGAGTACTAGTTGTGGGAGCAGGTGGGTTGGGTTCGCCGGCGTGTTTTTACCTTACAGCTGCAGGAGTGGGAACACTGGGAATAGTTGATTTTGATAATATCGATTTGTCAAATTTGCAAAGGCAAATTCTACACAAGACATCTCGTTTAAATACCCCAAAGGTGGACTCAGCTGAGAAAACACTAAAGGAACTAAACCCCAATGTGATCATAGAGAAGCATGATTTAATGATTAATTCAGAGAATATAATGGACCTAATCAAAGGTTATGATGTAATTGTGGAAGGTATGGATAATTTTCCAGGTAGGTTTTTGTTAAATGATGCTTGTGTAATGGCTAAAAAGCCATTAGTAGAAGCAGCTATCTTGGGGTGGGAAGGTATAATAATGACCGTTAAGCCCTTTGAAGGACCATGTTATAGATGTGTGTTTCCACAGCTTCCGCCACAGAGTGCTGTTCCCGAGAAGCCAGGTGTAGTGGGAGCAGTTGCAGGTACCATGGGAGTACTTCAAGCTGGTGAAGTAATTAAGATATTATTGGAAGTAGGAGAAGGGTTAGTAGGAAGACTGCTAACATTTGACTGTTTAACTACATCCTTTAGAGAAGTAAAAATTAATAGAAATGAAAATTGTCCAGTATGCGGTGAGAATTCAACAATTAACGAATTGAAAAATTATGAACTTAAGTAAGGTTCTGCTTCGCTTTTAGTAGGACCCTTTTAAAAAGCATATTAAGTTACGGGAGTGATTGGATTGGAAATTATCTTAAACGGAAAGAAAGAGGAGATAAAAGCTGGTCTTAATGTAAACGAACTTTTGCAAGCATTGGAGTTAAAGCCTGAAGTGGTAACAGTATGTGTTAATGGTGAAGTATTGAAGCGAGAAAATTTTAAAAAGGTTACTTTTTCTGAAGGTGATGAGGTGGATATTTTAATGTTTATGGGAGGCGGCAGTTAATATGACAAGCAGAGTTGCAGATTCCATTCTAGAATTGATTGGAAATACACCAATGGTGAAGTTAAGTAAAATGGTATCGGAAGAAATGGCAGAAATATTTGTCAAATTAGAAGCATTTAACCCTGCGGGTAGTGTCAAAGATAGAATTGCTTTAAATATGGTTGAGGAAGCAGAAGGACAGGGGGTCTTAAAACCAGGCAATACAATAGTAGAAGCAACTAGTGGCAATACAGGAATTGGACTAGCTATGGTTGCTGCAGCTAAAGGCTATAACCTAATACTAGTTATGCCTGATACCATGAGTATTGAAAGAAGAAATCTACTAAAGGCTTATGGTGCAGAATTGAAATTGACACTGGGTGCAGAGGGAATGAAGGGAGCTATTGCTAAGGCGGAGGAGTTAGTAGAAAAAAATTCAGATTACTTCATGCCAAGGCAGTTTGAAAACATTGCAAATCCTCAAGTTCACAGTAAAACTACTGCAAAAGAAATAATGGACCAAACAAATAAAAAACTGGATGCTTTTGTAGCAGGAGTAGGAACTGGAGGAACAGTAACTGGTGTGGGAGAGGTTTTAAAAAATGAGATAGGGAATATAAATATTATTGGGGTTGAACCTATCAAATCGTCTGTTTTATCAGGTGGAAAACCTGGAAGTCATAAAATACAAGGAATAGGTGCAGGTTTTGTGCCTCAGATATTAAACTTAGAGATGTTGGATCGAATTGTAAAAGTAGAAGATCGGGATGCATATAAAGCAAGTATGGAACTAGCTCAAAAAGAAGGGATTCTAGTAGGAATATCGGCTGGAGCAGCTTTAGTTGCAGGGATGGAAGTTGCCAGGGAGTTGGGTAAAGGCAAGCGAGTAGTTATCCTGCTTCCAGATACAGGCGAACGGTACTTAAGTATGGCAGAGCATTTTGATAACTAGAAAGATTACAAGTGGGAGGGGTTATAAATAGTTGTTAGATACGAGTTAAAAAAAGAAATTTTGCATTACTCATCTAAATTTGAAAGTGAAATAATTCAGTGGAGAAGACACTTTCATGCTAATCCCGAATTAAGCTTTCAAGAAAGAGAAACCGGAGAGTACATTACTAAAATTCTAGACAGCATTGGGATACCTAATAGAAAAATCGCTAACACTGGAGTTTGTGGCAAATTAATTGGTGGAAAACCAGGACCCACAATCGCTTTGAGAGCAGATATGGATGCACTACCTGTGGAAGAAATGAATGAGGTTGATTATAGGTCCAATAATAAAGGTGTAATGCACGCCTGTGGTCATGATGCACACTGTGCAATCTTGTTAGGTGTTGCTAAAGTAATGTATGCAATGAGAGACTTAATACAAGGGAGTATTGTATTTATATTTCAGCCAGCGGAGGAAAAAGCTCCAGGAGGAGCTATCGATGTTATAGATGATGGAGTTTTTGAAGCTGAGAATATAAAAGCTATAGCAGGATTACACATTTACACTAATTACCCTGTGGGCACTTTAGGAGTAAAGGCTGGGCCTTTAATGGCTGCTGCAGATAGCTTTCAATTAACTATTAAAGGAGTTGGGGGGCACGGAGCTTACCCTCACCAGTCAGTAGACCCAATAGTCATGTCGGCACAAGTAATTAATGCGTTGCAGACTATCCCCAGTAGGCTTACGCGCCCTACAGATCCAGTAGTGGTTACTATTGGCAAGATTAATGGTGGGTCTGCTCCCAATATTATACCTGATCAAGTTGTGATGGAAGGAACCTGTAGATCCTTTGATGAAGAAACAAGGAGAAGAGTAAAAGAATTAATTGCTAAATTAACAGAGGGTGTAGTTAATAGCTATGGAGGGAAGTATCAATTGAAATTTAATCCAGGTTATCCCTCTGTGGTTAATGACAAAGATATGGCTAATATAGTAAGAAGTGTCGGACAAGAAGTTTTAGGCGCTAGTAAAACAATGAGTATCGCGGAGCCATCTATGGGAGGAGAAGATTTTGCTTTTTATTGCAAAAAGGTTCCCGGGGTGTTTATCCAGCTAGGAGCTGGTGCTAAAGAAGGTCCTACATATCCCCTTCATCACCCAAAATTCAATATTGATGAAAGAGCATTGGTTTTAGGGGTAAGGATTTTGGCGTTAACCTCTTTGAAAGCCGTAGAAGCTTATAAAGGAGATGAAGGACAGTGATAAAAGAATTAGGGAATTTTAGTGCTACTGGTATAGGAAGCCTTCCTCATAGAGATGTAGATGAAGCTAATAGATTAATAAGAGACTGTTTCTCAAAAATACCTCATTGGGTGCAGTTGCCAATGCGTTCGTATAATGAGGGATTTATTAATCAATACTTAGAAAGTTTAATTAAACTTGAATTAGTTAAAACTGTAGAGGGGAAAACGCCCCAATTTGACACTGAAAGTGACAGTTGGTTAGAGCAATTAACAGCTTTTTATGAGCTACATATAAGAGCTGAAGTGGAAGAAGAAGCATTAAATTACTTTGGATTTTCCAAAAATTCTGCTTTAGGGTTTTATTCATATTTAGATAAAGTGAAATCAGGTTACTTTGAAGACATAGTTGCTGTAAAGGGGCAAGTAAGTGGCCCTGTAACACTGGGGCTTCAAGTTACGGAGCATAATAGGCGATCTAGTTATTATAATTCTCAATTAAGAGATGTCTTAGTTAAAACACTGGCTAATCATGCTAAATGGCAAACAAAAAAATTAGTGGAAACAGGTTATCCTGCGGTGGTATTTGTAGATGACCCCGGGCTGTATTCTTTAGGGCTTTCAACTCATATAACACTTACGAAAGAGCAAGTACTAGAGGATTTAAAAGCAATATTTAATGCGGTTCAAGAGGCAGGAGGAATTCCAGGTAGTCATACCTGTGCCAAAACAGATTGGCCAATGCTATTAGATTCGGGTATTAAGGTTGTTAATTTTGATGCATATCAGTACTTTAGTTCTTTAGCTGTATATCCAGAAGAAATTGATGCATTCTTAAAAAAGGGTGGTATTTTAGCTTTTGGAATTGTACCTACATCTGAGTATTTGATAAAAGAAACGGTGGATTCGTTATATAAAAAATTATTTAATCAGCTAAATCAACTTGTGAAAAAAGGAGTCAATGAAAAAAGACTTATGGAACAAATAATGATAACTCCAAGCTGTGGAGCAGGTGCCCTTAATATAGATTTAAGCATTCAAGTTTACGAAACCACTAGATTGCTCGGTGAAAAAATAAATAAAGTGAGAGGTTAGTATGGCAGAAATTATTTTATATTTTCTTTCAAGTTTGCAATTAAAATGGCAAATTTTTATAATGTCTATGATACCAGTAACAGAGCTGAGAGCCTCTATACCTATTGGGATAGCATTAGGTTTGGATCCGACTACCACATGGTTTATGGCAGTGCTGGGAAATTTAGTTCCTATTCTGCCGATTTATTTTCTCTTAAAGCCAGGGATTAAAATTTTAAGTTACTTTAAGCTTGGCGAGAGTATTATTGACAAGATATTTGCAAAGACTAGGTCAAAGAGTGAAAAAGTGAAGAAATATGGGGTTGTAGGATTGGCTTTATTTGTTTCTATACCAGCGCCAGGGACTGGTGTTTGGACGGGTACTTTATTAGCATTTCTCTTTAATTTAAAACCTGGTCCTATGTTTGCAGCTCAGATAATTGGGGTAGTGACTTCAGCTACTATTGTATCTTTAGCAAGCTTAGGAATTTTAGAGTTAACTAAAATTATTGGTTGGGAACTAGTTTTAATTGCATTAATAATAGTCATAGGAGCATATTTGTATCATAAAAAGTATAATAAGAAGGTTTGATATAAGTGTACGAATACATAAGTAATCTTCACATTCACAGTCATTACTCAGACGGAAGTGGAAGCATCGAGCATATAGCTAAATGTGCTGAAAAAGCTAAAATAGATATAGTGGTTGTAACAGATCACCAAACATTGAAAGGAATGCATCGTGGGAAAGAAGGCTATTATGACCAGGTTCTAGTATTGATTGGATCTGAAGAAAACACAAGCCATAACCACTACTTGAGTATGAATATTACAAAAGAAATTACTAGTAACACAGATAATCCTCAAGAGGTAATAAATCAAGTAATAGATCAAGGTGGAATAGGCTTTATAGCTCATCCCTTTGAAAAAGGCTCACCTCTTTTCTTTAAAGGCAAGGCCTATAGGTGGATTGACTGGAATGTAAAAGGATATACAGGTATTTGTGTATGGAATTATTGCTCCCAATGGCGTGATGGAGCTACTAGCATACCCAGAGTTCTATATTCTACCTTTATTAATCCTAATATGAAAATTGATGGTCCTTGCAGTGAAGCCTTAGAAAAGATAGACCAAATAGGGCAAGAACGACACATAGTATTAGTTGGTGGATCAGATGCCCATGCTGTAAAAGTGGGACGAGGGCCTTTTATCAAAGAAGTGTTTCCCTATGATTTTTTATTTAAGACCGTAAATACGCACATCTTAACAGAGGAGTCTTTAAGTGGAGACTTAGAGCTAGATAAGAAAAATGTGTACGAGGCTTTAGAAAAAGGCAGCTGCTTTATTGGGTTTGATTTTTATTACGCTACTAAGGGCTTCCGCATGAATATAAAAAATGAAAAAAGTGCTTTAAGGGGTATGGGCAGTACTGTAAAATATCAAGAACCACTGTGGATTGAAGCCACTGTACCTCGAAAAGGATTAATAAAACTGTTTCAAAATGGAAGAATGATTAAAGAAACGTGGGGAGAATATCTTGAAGTTCCAGTTACCGAAGTGGGAGTATATAGAATAGAGGTTTACAATGATATTAAAGGAAAATTAAAACCGTGGATATTTTCTAACCCCATATTTGTTAGGTAGAGACACCAACTATAGTTGGTGTTTTTTTGTATTTAGGACTTTTGTCGCGAATTCATACTATATTAGAAAAATGTCACAAATTCGACTAAAAATAAAGCAGGATATAACCAGGATATGGAGAATAATACTGTTGTGGTTCAAAGTGGAGGAAAGTGGTGGGCTGGACCACTTAGTGGGGTGATTGTGGTATGTTTATGGGAGAATACCAACATTCAATTGACAGTAAAGGAAGAATAATTGTTCCCGCCAAGTTTAGAGATGGATTGGGAGAAAAATTTGTTGTCACTAAAGGACTGGACAACTGTCTTTTTGTGTACCCCATGGAAGAGTGGAAAAACTTAGAGCAAAAATTAAAGAGTCTGCCTTTTACTAAAGCGGATGCTCGAGCTTTTGTAAGATTTTTCTTTTCCGGTGCCATAGAATGTGAAATAGATAAACAAGGCAGAATATTAATATCTAGCAATTTGCGAAGTTATGCAAAGTTAGAAAAAGATGCAGTATTATTAGGTGTTTCCAATAGAGTTGAAATCTGGAGTAAGGCTCAGTGGGATACGTACAGTGACACAGCTGAGGGCTCTTATGAAGAAATTGCAGAGAAGCTGGTTGACTTTGAGATAGATTTATAAAAATTCTGAGGTGAAAAAATGACTTATGAACATGTGACAGTACTATTAAAAGAAACCATAGATATGCTAGATGTCAAGCCAGGTGGTGTATATGTGGACTGTACTTTAGGTGGTGGAGGACACTCAAGGGCTGTCTTAGAAAAGCTACAAGGAAATGGAAAGTTGTATGCATTTGACCAAGATCAATGGGCCATTGATCGAGGAGAGAGTGAGTGGAAAGAAGACCCTAGGGTGGAGCTAATACACAGTAACTTTATTAATATAAACAATGAGCTGTCAAAGAGAGATGTAACTGGTGTAGACGGCATAATATTTGATTTAGGAGTGTCGTCACCCCAACTGGATCGAGAAGAAAGGGGATTTAGTTATCAAAAAGATGCTCCACTGGATATGAGGATGGATCGAAGAGCTTTAGAAACAGCAAGAGATGTGGTGAATAAATACTCTCAGAGAGAACTTGAAAATATTATCTGGGATTACGGTGAAGAAAGGTGGGCAAAAAGGATAGCTGAATTTATTATTCAAGCTCGAACTAAGGAAGAAGTAGCTACCACTGGACAATTAGTTGATATCATAAAAGCTGCCATCCCAAAAGGTGCACGAGCTGATGGTCCTCACCCCGCTAAGCGAACTTTTCAAGCGTTGAGAATACATGTGAACGATGAGTTAGGAGCACTTGAGGAAAGTTTAAGTGAGGCAGTAAAAATATTGAAGCCAAAAGGTAGGATTTGTGTTATAACATTTCATTCTTTAGAAGATAGAATAGTTAAAAAGTTCATAAAAAGTAGAGAGGGCAGGTGTACTTGTCCACCAGGGTTACCTCAATGCGCATGTGGTAATAAGAGGCTGTTAAAAAATATTACAAGAAAGCCTATTATATCTGCACAAGAAGAGTTAGAAAATAATCCAAGGGCTAGAAGTGCAAAGTTGAGGGTTGCTGAGAAGGTAAATAGTTCTAAAAATTAAGGAGGTTGAATAATCTTGGTATTAGCTGAGAAAAAGTATAATCCAACTCCAAGCGTTGATAGCAGCTTTAGGAAGAAAAAAAGATACCAGCAGTCTAATAAAAAGGGCACAACCAAATTAAGAGCCTTGACTATTTTTCTTGTGTTGCTAGGCTTTGCAGTTGGTATAGGCCTAACAGCTCAATATGCCAAGATTACAAGTGCGGGCTACGAAGTTCTCAAATTAAAGGATGAAATAGCGCAGCTAGAAACCTCTAATCAGCGCCTTCACCTGCAGATAGCACAACTACAGTCGCTAGAGCGGGTTGAATCTATTGCTGTAAATGAACTTGGTATGGTTCCAGCAGATCGCAAGGACTACAAATTCTTGGCAAGCAATAGTAGCAATAACTATGATGTAGGCAATATGACAACAAAGGGGTCTGAGTCTACACCGAAGACTACTATTGTGTTTGAAAAAGAGAGGTACGAACTCAACCCATTTATTCAAGTAATTGCCCAGATATTTGCTAAATAGGCTTGGAGGAGCACTGGGAGGTAGAATATGTCAGATAGTGCAAACATAATTTCGCGAAAGCGGATAGCAGTAATATTTCTTATAGCTACACTTATTTTTGTTGCATTAGGTGCAAGACTAGCATGGTTGCAGATAGTCAAAGGAGAAGAACTACATCGGAGAGCCTTTGACAATCGAATGCGTGATATAGAAGTGTTAGCAAAGCGGGGTACAATTTACGACCGAAATGGAAAGGAATTAGCTGTTAGTGTAAGTGCGGATACAGTTATTGCCATACCACCCCAAGTTCGGCAGTCAGAAAGAGAAGAGGAAATTGCTCAGGCTATAGCTGATATATTAGAGTTGGAGTATGAGGCAGTTTTAGATAGAATTTCTAAGAGGAGCTCTTTTGAATATATAAAGAGAAGAGTCGATTTTGATAAAGCACAAAAAATAAAGGATTTAGATTTCCCGGGAATTGCAATTATTGAAGAAAATCAGAGGTTTTACCCAAAAGATACCTTGGCTTCTCATGTGCTCGGATTTGCAGGAATTGATAACCAAGGGCTTGAGGGAATTGAAATAACCTATGAAAAAGAACTCAAGGGTGTTTCAGGCAGAATAAGAGTAGAGTACGACGCTGGGGGGAGGGAAATCCCCCATGCCTTACATAAATATATTCCACCAGTACCTGGACACAATTTAATTCTAACAATAGATGAGGTTATCCAATATGTTGTAGAACGAGAATTGGATAAAGTTATTGCTGAAACCCAGGCAAAAAGTGCTACCATAATATTAATGAAGCCTGATACAGGAGAGATATTAGCTCTGGGTAGCAGGCCGGCTTACAACCCAAATAGTTTTGGCCAATATCCATCATCTACTTGGAGAAACATAGCTGTTTCAAATAACTACGAGCCAGGATCGACCTTTAAGATCATCACTCTTGCTGCAGCTATAGAGGAAGGCATTTTTGATCCTAATAAGGGGATGAGTTGTGCTGGTTCAATTAAAATAGGACGGGAAACCATAAGATGTCATAGAACTGGTGGGCATGGGAGCCAAACTTATACAGAAGTAGTAGAAAACTCTTGCAATCCAGGCTTTATTAAGTTAGGATTGAGTTTAGAAGAAAAACAGCAAGGCCTACTATATCAATATATTAAGGGGTTTGGCTTTGGAAAACAGACAGGGATAAGGTTGCCTGGTGAAGCTACGGGAATTATGATACCTGAAAGTCAACTGAAGCAAATAAACAATGCTACTATTTCGATGGGTCAGGCTATTGCTGTTACCCCGATACAGCTTGTCTCTGCTGTCTCTGCTGTAGCAAATGGTGGAGTTCTAATGGAACCTCAACTAGTTAAAGAAATTCGAGATCATGACGGTAAGCTGATTGAGAAGCTGGAGCCTAAAGTTGTTCGAAAGGTTGCCTCCAAGCAATCCATGGATTTGGCTTTAGAAATACTTGAATCAGTGGTTGAAAATGGGACTGGAAGAAATACATATATAGAAGGATACAGAATTGCAGGTAAAACTGGTACAGCTCAGAAAGTTGCTGAATCAGGTGGGTATGCACCTGGGAAATATGTTGCTTCTTTTGTGGGATTAGCACCTGCTGATAACCCGCAAGTAGTTGGTTT
Organism: Desulfitispora alkaliphila; assembly: GCF_050433185.1. Taxonomy (NCBI): domain Bacteria; kingdom Bacillati; phylum Bacillota; class Desulfitisporia; order Desulfitisporales; family Desulfitisporaceae; genus Desulfitispora; species Desulfitispora alkaliphila. Next base: position 32,655 of record NZ_JBNPXS010000011.1, on the reverse strand, counting down.
AGTTGTTGTTGACGAACCTCAAGGAGCGTATTATGGAGGGCAAATAGCAGCCCCTGTATTTAAAAACGTCATGGTAGATGTGTTGAGATACTTAGAAGTAGCTCCGAAATATAGTGACGAAGAGCGAGAAAATAATGGTCAAACAAAAGAAGTTGCTACGGTTCAAGTTCCCAATGTAGTAAATATGGATCTTAATGACGCAGAAAACAAATTAAGGCAAGAGGGTTTAAGGCCGGAACGGAGCGGTGAGGGAGATTATGTAGTAGCCCAAACACCTGCTTCTGGAGCAAGGGTTTTACAAAACTCCAGAATTATTTTATATTTAGATAATGAGCAAACTGAACCAGAAGAGAACGGAACAGTGGTGGTACCTGATGTTAAAGGCAAGACAATAAGAGAAGCTGCACAGATATTTAACTCAATTGGACTAAAAATGCAGGTAGTTGAAGAATCTTCAGGTCTAGCCATAGAGCAGAGTGTAGATTCAGGGAAAAGAGTGCCAAGAGAAACAGTTATTAAAGTTAAATTTGAACAGCATGAAACTACTTTTTCAGGTCCCTAAGGAGGGTTGGAGTTTGGAATATCTAATTTCAACTCCAACCCTTTTTATTGGGTTAAAAACGTAGTATTATTGTAATACTACCCAATAACGGGTTTTTTTACTTATTTTTGGGTTTAGTTTTTCAGGAGAGGTGATGTGAATGATTAGTACGTTAAGAAGTATTTTAACTGGAATTGAATTTGACTTGCTTCAAGGGGATCTCGATCAAACAGTTAAAGGCATAAATTATGATTCCAGAAAAATAGAATCTAGCAATTTATTTATATGCGTTAAAGGGCAAAATGTAGATGGACATGACTTTGTGCAGGATGCAATTACCAGAGGAGCTACAGCTGTAGTAGTAGAGCAACCTGTAGAAATACCTAGTGATGTTACTGTAATAAAAGTAAAAAATAGCCGAAAAGTTATGGCAGCAATTGCAGCAAATTATTATAATAACCCCTCTCATAAGCTACGGTTAATCGGTGTAACTGGAACTAACGGTAAAACAACAACTACTAATTTAATTGAGGCAATCTTTAACGAAGCCGACATGAAAGTGGGACTTATCGGCACAATCGAAAACAGAATAGGTGAACACTCATTTCCAGTAAGTCATACAACTCCTGAGAATCTTGAATTACAAAAACTATTAAACGTAATGGTTGCGGAACAAGCCATTTATAGTGTAATGGAGGTTTCTTCTCATGCTTTAGATCTAGAGAGGGTTTATGGAGTTGAATTTGATGTTGCTGTTTTTACTAATTTGACCCAAGACCACTTAGATTATCATAAGAATATTGAACATTATATGAACTCAAAGCTTAAATTATTTAAAGAGCTAGGTAAAAGTAATCATAAAAAGAGGGAAAAGTTTGCAGTTATAAATATTGACGATAAATTTAGTGATAAATTCATACATAGCACCGGGGTTAAAGTTATTACATATGGAATTAAGAAAGAATGTGATGTTAAAGCGGAGCGAGTTAAGGTAACAAATAAAGGAGTAAGTTATCTTCTAAAATACTGGGGCGGATCATTTGCCCTTAATTTACAACTAACTGGGCTTTTTAATGTATATAATTCGTTAGCGGCAGCTAGTGTGGCATTAAAAGATGGTATACCTCCAGAAGTTGTTAAAAAAGCGTTAGAAAAAGTTACAGGAGTGGCTGGAAGGTTTGAAACTGTACAGGGAAATCAAAAGTTTACTGTAATAGTAGACTACGCACATACCCCAGACAGCTTAGAGAATGTACTACAAACAGCAAAGGGCTTTGTAAAGGGAAGGCTAATAACAGTTTTTGGTTGTGGTGGCGATAGGGATAGAACTAAGCGGCCAGAAATGGGAAAAGTGGCTGCTAAACATAGTGATTTTTGCGTAATTACATCTGATAATCCTAGAAGTGAGGAACCATTACAGATAATTGAAGATATAATCCCAGGTGTAGAAAGTGAAATCAGTAAAAATCAGTACAAAGTTATTGAAAATAGACTGGACGCCATTGAGAGTGCAATAAAAGTGGCTACTGAAGGAGATATAATAATAATTGCTGGAAAAGGTCATGAAACATACCAAGTTGTGAAAGACGAGGTTTATCCTTTTGACGATAGATTAGTAGCAAAACAAGTGTTAAGGAGCATGGGCTATGAAAATTAAGATAAAAGATGTATTAGAAGGAGTTTCGGGCCATTTAGCTTCAGATAATGAATATTTCTTAGAAAAATACATAACTGGAGTTTCAACTGATACGAGAAATTTAAAACCTGGAGAATTGTTTATTGCACTAAAAGGCGATAACTTTGATGGGCATGACTTTGTGGTTAGCGCAATGGAAAAGGGAGCAAATGCAGCTATAGTTGATGAAAGCTTTAACTATTCGCAGCTTGAGATACAAAATCTGATTGTAGTCAAAGACACATTAATAGCATTACAAAATCTTGCGAAATATTATAAGGAAAGCATTAATCTAAAAGTGATTGGTATTACAGGTAGTAATGGAAAGACCACTACTAAGGACATAATTGCCTCAGTATTAAGTGAGGAATATAATGCGCTAAAGACAGAAGGCAACTTTAATAATGAAATTGGACTCCCCCTCACACTGTTCAGACTGAAGGAATATCATCAAGTATTAGTTGTTGAGATGGGAATGAGGGGAATTGGGCAAATAGAGAAACTATGTACAATCGCAAAACCTGATATTGGGGTAATTACAAATATTGGCACAACACACATTGAAATTCTAGGTAGTCAAGAGCAAATTGCCGCAGCTAAAGGAGAGTTAATAGCAAGTTTGCCAAAAGGGGGCTTAGCAGTTATCAATGGAGACACACCCTATGCACAAAAAATTTCTTGCAACTTTCAGGGGAAAACACTGTTTTTCGGCAAAAATGGCTCATGTGAAGTACTTCTAGAAGATGAAGTTGAAGTTAACGATTTTTCATCCAAATTTACAGTTACTATAGGGGATCATAAACTTAACTTTTCAATTCCTTTGCCAGGAGAACATAATGTATATAATAGCATGGCTGCTATAGGAATTGCTTTAGAGCTAGGACTTTCACCAGAGAAAATCCAAGAAGGTTTAGAGAAGGTAAAACTATCTCAAATGAGGTTAGAAGTAATTAAAGGGCTAAAGGAATCTACAGTCATAAACGATGCTTATAACGCAAATCCCGATTCAATGAAAGCATCGTTAAGGATACTTAAACAGCATAAAGGTAAAAGAAAGATTGCAGTACTGGGAAATATGTATGAGCTTGGAGAATATACAGATTCCGGTCATAGGGAAGTTGGTAATTTTACAAGTAAATGCCAAATTGATTTACTAGTAACTGTAGGAGATATGGCGAAGCTAATTGCTGAAGGAGCAGTTGACGCTGGTATGCAAAAAGAGGATATATTTGCACTTGAAGATAATGAGCAAGCAATTGCCGTTCTCAAAAAGTATTTAAACCTGGGAGATATAGTATTAGTAAAAGGTTCCCGGGGAATGAAGATGGAAAAAATCGTGAATGAAATCAAAGCACTTTAGCGTTAATATAAATGATGGAGGTTTGTCATAAATGGAAAAGGTAATCATAGCTTTCATTGTAGCACTAGTAATAGGCATTCTTGTCGGGCCAGTGTTAATACCAATTTTAAGAAAGCTTAAGTTTGGTCAGTACGTGCGGGATGATGGGCCTAAGAGTCATATAAAAAAAGCAGGAACACCTACAATGGGTGGTGTAATATTTTTAATTGCAATTATTACTTCAGTCTTAATAGTTTCAGAATTAAATGCCATGACTATAATAGCCTTAGTAGTTACAGTGGGATATGGTTTAATAGGTTTTCTTGATGATTTTATCAAAGTTGTACTCAAAAGGTCTTTAGGGCTTAGAGCAAAAGAGAAGCTTTTTGGACAAATACTATTAGCGTTTACCTTGGCCTGGGTAACTGGATTTTACTTAGATCGAGGTACTGAAGTAATTGTTCCATTTACACAACAAACATGGGATTTGGGGATACTATATCTCCCCTTTGTAATAATAGTTGTAGTGGGGACTACAAATGCAGTTAACCTAACTGATGGATTAGATGGATTGGCCACAGGGATAACTTTTTTTGTAGCTTTGGGATTGATTTTTTTAAGCATTTTAGCTGGGGAAATGGATATGGCATATTTTAGTGCTGCTTTAGCTGGAGGGTGTCTTGCGTTTTTGAGATACAATAGCTATCCAGCAAAGGTGTTTATGGGGGACACTGGTTCACTTGCCTTAGGTGGAGCAATTGCAGCTGTAGCAGTAATTACAAAGACTGAGTTGTTTTTGCCAATAATAGGAGGAGTATTTGTCGTAGAAGCGATTTCGGTAATAGTTCAGGTAATTGCTTTTAAACTAACAGGAAAGAGAATATTTAGAATGAGCCCAATTCACCATCATTTTGAATTAGGTGGTTGGCATGAGCGTAAAGTGGTCAGATACTTTTGGATTGCAGCATTCGTATTGGTAGTTGTGGGGATACTAGCTTTTTAGATAGTAGCATTTAAAATAAGTGAGGTAGACAACATGAAAATAAAAAACGCAAAGAAAACTTTAGTAATAGGAATGGGGAAGAGCGGACAGGCAGCTGTGCGCTTTTTAGCAACTAAAGGTTTAATAGTGGATGTGTTTGATAGTAATGACACTGCTAAAATAAAGGAAATAGTTAATGAATTGGCTAAGCAAATAAACAGAGCTTATTTAGGGGTATGCCCGGAAATCACTAAAGGGAGTTATGATTTTGTTGTAATAAGCCCTGGTGTCCCAATGAATATTCAGCCAATTACCGAAGCTGTAAATGCTGATATTGAAATTATAAGTGAACTAGAGCTTGCATACTTTTATATAAACGCAACTATTGTTGCTATTACAGGGACAAATGGAAAGACTACGACTACTGCTTTAACTCATCAAATTGTGAAGGATGCAGGTGAGAGATGTCACTTGGGAGGCAATATTGGTACACCTCTGTTAGATGTAATTAGTGAGATAAAAGCAAAAGATAAAGTGATAGCCGAGGTTAGTAGTTTTCAGTTAGAGAATACAAAGGAATTTAAACCAAAGGTTGCAGCGATTCTCAATTTATCACCCGATCACTTAGACAGGCATGGAACATTCTCTAATTACATTGCAGCAAAGGCGAAAATTTTTGCTAACCAAGAAACAGGGGACTATACTGTACTTAATTATGACGATGAAGAGACCAAAAAGTTGTCAGATTCCTGTCCAGGAACTGTGATATTTTTTAGTTGCCAGCATACTTTAGAGCAAGGAGTTTTTGTTAGGGACAATCAGATTGTATGTAAGTTCAATGACAATGAAAGAGAAAGTATTATTTGTAACGTTGAAGACGTGCATATAAAAGGGGAGCATAACTTAGAGAATGCTCTTGCAGCTACTGCTATAGCATATGCTGTAGGGATTAATTCTCAAATCATTAAAGAAGTACTTATGAACTTTAAGGGAGTTAAACACAGACTAGAGTTCGTAGATATAATTGATGGAGTTGAATTTGTAAATGACTCCAAGGGAACAAACCCAGATGCTGCTATAAAAGCTGTTAAAGCCTATGACAAACCTATAATTCTAATTGCTGGAGGTAAAGATAAGGGCAGCGATTTTAGTTCTTTTATGGAGTTAGCGGCACCGAAGTTAAAATCCTTGATTGTTCTAGGAGAAACTGCGGATAAAATCAACAATGCTGCATTGAAAGAAGGGGTTAAAGACATTCATAGAGTAAAAGATTATCCCGAAGCTGTACAAACTGCTAAAAGTATAGCATCATCAGGGGATGTAGTACTTCTTTCACCTGCTTGTGCAAGTTGGGATATGTTTAATAGTTTTGAAGAGAGGGGAGAATTGTTTAAAAAACTGGTAAGACAGTTAGGGGGTTAAATAGGGTGAAGAGAGCAAAGAACTCTCCCGATTTTGGGGTTTTTCTAGCAACAGTGTTACTACTTTCTATCGGAATAATAATGGTTTTTAGCTCTAGTGCCGCTACATCTTATGTGCGGAACAGTGGAGATGCATTTTTTTATGTTAAGCGACAGAGTATGTGGGCTATTATTGGACTTCTTGCTATGTTCTCAATAATGAAGATAGATATATACAGGATTCGAAAATATACTGGGCTAGCTTTAGTAGGAGGAATATTTCTTTTAATACTCGTGATTATTCCTGGTGTTGGGACATCGGTCAAGGGATCAACTAGATGGTTAGGAATAGGCACCCTATCATTTCAGCCATCAGAAGTAATGAAATTAATAATGGTATTGTTTATGGCCAAGAGCTTGAGTATGTATCAGGATCGGATTAAGTATTTTGTCCAAGGTCTAGCTCCCCATTTGGCAGTTTTAGGTATTACCTGTTTGCTTATTCTAATGCAGCCAGACTTGGGAACTGCTGTGGCCATTGCTGGAACTACGTTTATTCTATTTGTTGCGGCAGGAGCAAAAATAATTCACCTAGGTGGTCTAGGGGCTTTAGGAGTTGCAGTAGTTAGCGCCGCAATTTACTTAGAGCCTTATCGAATGAAAAGATTTACAGCCTTTATAGATCCCTGGGCAGACCCTAGTGGATCTGGATTTCAAATAATTCAATCCCTATATGCATTAGGATCTGGAGGATTAGCTGGAGTAGGTTTAACTAATAGTAAACAAAAATATCTCTATTTACCTGAACAGCATACTGATTTTATATATGCCATAATTGGTGAAGAATTAGGTTTTATGGGGACAGCAATAGTAATTGCACTTTTCTTTTTATTTGTGTGGCGCGGGCTCAGAATTGCAGTGACGGCACCAGATTCTTATACAAGCTTAGTAGCGGTAGGAATAACTAGTATGATTGCACTGCAAGCAATTATAAACATAGGAGTGGTGACAGGATCCATGCCGGTGACAGGTATTACTTTGCCATTTATTAGTTTTGGAGGATCGTCCCTGGTATTCACCTTAATTGGCGTGGGGTTACTGTTAAATATTTCAAGATACTGCAAGACGAGGTGATTAAGTGAAAATCATTGTTACAGGTGGAGGAACTGGAGGTCATATTTACCCAGCACTAGCTATTTGTGATTATTTTAAAAAAAAATATAGCAATGTGGAGATTTTATTTATTGGAACTAAAAAGGGATTAGAGAGCGATATAGTTCCCAATGCAGGAATACCCTTTAAGACTATAACAGTAGAAGGTCTTTCTAGGAGCAACCCCTTAAAAGCGAGCAAATCTATTCTAAAGATGGTAAAAGGTATGGTCGAATCCTATAGTATAATAAAGGAATTTAAGCCAGATGTGGTAATAGGTACAGGGGGTTATGTATGCGGTCCAGTAGTAATGGTAGCAGCTATGCTAAAAATTCCAACAGCAATTCATGAACAAAATGCTTATCCCGGTATAACTAACAAGCTCTTAGCTAAATATGCTAAAGTTATCTGCTTAACATATGAAGAATCAAAAGAGTATTTTAGAAATGCCAAAGGTAAGATTGTTACAACAGGTTTACCTGTACGTGAAGCCATAATGAATACTACAAGGAGAGAGGCGCTAGCCAAGCTCAATTTAGCAGATAAGCCTACAATATTAATAATGGGGGGCAGCAGAGGAGCTAAGAGTATAAATACTGCAGCCCTCAAAGTAATAGAGGAATATAGTTATAAAACTGATGCGCAAGTGATTTTAATAACAGGACAAGCAGGTTATGAAGAAATAATCGAAAATTTAAGTAGAATAGGTAACCCTCACATTAATAGAGAAAATATAGTTCTAAAACCCTATATGAATGATATGGAAAACGCGTTTGCTGTAGCTGATATTATTGTCAGTAGAGCTGGAGCTACAGTGCTAGCTGAGATTACAGCAAAAGGTATCCCCTCTATTTTAGTTCCTTATCCCTATGCGGCGGAAAATCATCAGGAATTTAATGCTAGGGCGTTAGAAAAAGGGAATGCGGCCTTCCTTATATTAGATAAAGATTTAAATGGGTCTCTATTATTAGATAATATCAATCAATTAATCCAAGATAAAAATAGATTATTGCGCATGAGTAATAACTCAAAGCTCATGGGAAAACCAGATGCAATAGAGAAAATTGGGCAGTCTATTATTCAAACCTTACCTAGTGGGTAAAAGTAACATCTAAGTGATAGGTGCATAATATACAGCATCACAACATTTTATCTACTAGTTTTGGGAATAATTCACAGTATTGTCTGAACGTGTGTAAATAATGTGAAAGGGGTAGAAGTAATTGCTACAAAATATAAAAAAAATTCACTTTATAGGTATCGGTGGTATTGGAATGAGTGGGTTAGCTGACATACTGCTCAGCCAAGGGTATGAAGTAACCGGTTCAGATTTAAGCCAAACCGAAGTTACAAGACGTTTAAAAGATAAAGGAGCAGAGGTTTATTTAGGGCACGCAGAAGAAAACATTTCATTTGATATAGATTTAGCTGTGATTTCAACAGCTATCCCTGAAGAAAATGTTGAACTATTAAAATGCAATGAATTAGGCATAAATTTACTGCACAGAGGAGAGTTGTTAGCTCGGCTGATGGAGCAAAAAGAGGGGATTGCTATTGCAGGTGCTCACGGCAAGACCACAACCACAGCAATGTTGGGGTTAGTTTTAGAAGAGTGCAAGCAAGATCCAGCTATAGTTATAGGTGGTGATGTAAAGTACTTAGAAGGAAACGCTAAGTGGGGAGAAGGTAAACACTTTATTGCTGAAGCTGATGAAAGTGATGGTTCTTTTTTAAAGCTGACTCCAACAATGGGTGTAGTGACCAATATAGAAGACGATCACTTGGATTACTATGGGTCTAAATCGAAGATAATTAGCGCATTTGAAAACTTTGTCTCAGATATTGAATCAAGAAACGGTTTAGTTGTACTTTGTGCAAATGACAGTCAAACTATGAAAATAGCTGATAAAGCAAAAAAATGTATTACCTATGGTATTGATGTTGGAGATTTATATGCTACAAGTTTAAGGTACCATGGAACTGAAACAAGTGCAGATGTTTTTTATCATAATCGCTTTCTAGGTAAGTTAACCCTCAATGTTCCAGGGAAGCACAATGTTAGTAATGCTCTTGCAGTAATAGTTATAAGCTTAGAGATGGGCTTACAATTTAGTGATATTTGTGAGGCACTAAAGAAATTTAGTGGGGTAAAACGTCGTTTTGAAGTTATAGGAAAAGCAGAAGGCGTCAGTATTATAGATGATTATGCTCATCACCCTACAGAAATAATTGCAACCCTAGAAGCTTTAAAGAATATCACAAACGGTAAAGTAATTTGTGTTTTTCAACCCCACAGATACTCAAGAACTGCTCAACTATACCGTGAGTTTGCAGCTAGTTTTGCTAAAGCTGACTTAGTCTTGATAGATGATATATATGCAGCTGGTGAAAAGCCTATAACTAATATAAGTTCAAAAGATATAGTCGAATTAATTGGAGAAACCGAGGCCTATCATTGTCGGGGTAAAGAAGAAATTATCAATCGCATTGTGAAGGTTGTTCAACCAGGAGATGCTGTAATAACCATGGGAGCTGGAGACATCTGGAAGACCGCTGTAGCCTTGGCGAAACGACTGAGAAAAGTTTCATGAGAGGCGGGGGGAAGACATGAGCAATATTGCACTGGATGCCCTAAAACAAGAAATCGAAGGGCCAGTATTAGCACAAGAATCTATGAAAAACCATACAACTTGGAAGGTCGGTGGAAATGCAGAGATATTAGTCCTACCCAAGGACAAAAAGGATATAACTAGAGCTATAATGATAGCCAATAAGTATTTACAAGACTATTTAGTAATTGGAAACGGCTCTAATGTTTTAGTGAAAGATAATGGAATAAAGGGAATAGTAATTAAATTAGGAAATAGTTTAAGCCACGTTAAACTTGAAGGAAAAGCTATATCTGCAGAAGCAGGGGTTTCGTTACCAAAGCTAGCTAGGAAGGCATGTGACTATGGATTTAAGGGGATGGAATTTGCAGTTGGTATACCGGCTAGCTTGGGAGGAGCACTGCTTATGAATGCCGGTGCTCATGGATACCAAATAGGTGAGTTAGTTGAAAGAGTTGAAGTAATTGATAGGGAAGGCAAAATTAAGCACTTGAACAAAAACCAATTGAAGTTTTCTTATAGGCAATCTAATCTATGCGATATGGTGGTGACAGAAGCGACTTTTTTGTTGGAGAAAGGCGATAAAGGTTTAATTAAAACCAAAATGGAAGAGATGCTGAGGAAACGTAAAGCAAGTCAGCCTCTTAATTTTCCTAATGCAGGTAGTGTTTTCAAAAACCCAGAAGGGGATTATGCTGGAAGGCTGATTGAAGCACTAGGCTTAAAGGGTATGACTATTGGAGGAGCAGAAATATCTTCTAAGCACGCTAATTTTATTACCAATACAGGGGGTGCTACTGCCAAAGATATTCTAAGCCTGATTAATTTGGTTAAAGAAAGGGTCTTAAAAGAGTTTGAAATTGAGTTAGAGTTAGAAGTCATGGTATTAGGAGAAGATTGATGTAAGGAGGGAGGCCTTTGAGTAAGTTTATTATTAAAGGGGGAAATAGGTTAGAAGGGGAAGTTTGTATAAGCGGAGCTAAAAATGCTATTTTGCCAATTTTTGTAGCAAGCCTTATGTCTGAGAGTGATTGTATCATTCACAATATAGCTATGTTAAGAGATGTAGAAGTAATGGAGCAATTGCTAACTAGCCTTGGAGCAAAAATTAAGTCTGAAGGAAATGGAACATATACAATTAATTCAAATAATATTAGTCACACATCAATATCGGAACAGCTAATGCGTAAAATGAGAGCTTCAAATTTAATCATAGGTCCTATGCTTGGTCGCTTTGGGGAAGTGAAAATTGCTTATCCAGGAGGATGTAACATTGGAGATAGGCCTATGGATATTCACTTAAAGAGCTTTGAGAAGATGGGGGCGGAAATTTATGAAGAACATGGATTTATAACTGCTCGAGCTAAGGAATTGAGAGGTGCAGATATACACTTTGACTTCCCAAGTGTAGGTGCTACTGAGAATGTTATGATGGCAGCTGCATTGGCAGAAGGTAAAACTATAATTAGAAATGCAGCGCGAGAACCTGAAGTAGTAGATTTACAAAGCTTTTTAAACGGTATGGGTGCTAAAGTTCAGGGTGCTGGTACAGATACGATTAGAATTGAAGGGCAAAAGAAGCTCGGTGGAATAGAGCACACAGTTATTCCCGATAGAATTGAAACAGGTACATATATGATTGGTGCTGCAATTACTAGGGGAGACATCGTCCTTGACAATGTAATTGTAGAGCATGTGGAACCACTTACGGCTAAACTTAGAGAGGCTGGTGTGAAAATTGAAACAGAGTCTGGTAAAATTCATGTTAAAACAAAAGAACAATTAAAACCAATAGATATAAAAACCCTTCCTTATCCCGGTTTCCCCACTGATATGCAACCTCAGTTAATGGCATTGCTTTCAACAATTCAAGGTACTAGTATAATTATAGAGACTATCTTTGAAAATAGATTTAAACACGTAGATGAACTTAGAAGAATGGGAGCAAAAATAAAAATTGACGGTAGAGTGGCGATAATAAAAGGGGTAGAGAACTTAAGTGGAACTAATACTCAAGCAACAGACTTAAGAGCAGGTGCTGCTTTAGTACTTGCAGGACTAGTTGCTTCTGGTGATACGGTAGTGGAAAACATAAACTATATTCAGAGAGGGTATGAAAACTTACCTGAAAAACTGAGAGGTTTAGGAGCACAAATAAAAACCATTTAACTTGTGACATTGTCTATTCAATGTCTTTTTTTGATTATATTGTGGACAAGGCGAGATGATTTGCTATAATTATTGATATAGGGAAATTACATAAAAAAGGAGAAAGTAAATTGTGAGTGAGAGAAAGCGCGGTAAGGGGCAACTGATTTTAATGATTTTAATAGTTATTATATCATTTGCTGTATTTATGCAATCGTCTTTTTTTAATATAACCAAAATATCAGTTGTTGGAGCTAAAGAATTAGGTGTCAATGAAGTAATAAATTTAACAGATATCAAGCCTGGTCAAAATTTGTTTAAAGTTAATATTAAAGAGGCAAATGAAAATTTAAAATTACATCCATGGATAAATGAAGTGAATGTTAAAAGAAAATTTCCATCCACTCTAGAAATAAATTTAACGGAACATACTGCTGTAGCAGTTGTAATTGTGGAAAATAAATATGCAGTTGTAGAAGAGAATGGAATGATATTAGAGTATACTGATAATTTGGCTTCTGTTTTAATACCTATAATTACAGGTGCAAGGATGAAAGAAAAAATTACCTATGGAGAACAGATCCAAGAGGAAGCAATTCTGAGAGCCTTAGCAATTGCAAATAAAACCCCTCCAGAAATTTATAATATATTATCTGAAATTAATGTAACAAATAACGGAAACATAGTGGTGTTTCTAACTAATGGCTTGCATATCAGACTTGGAAGTGCTAAACAAGCAGGTGAAAATATGGAAAGAGCTATAGAATTATTAAATGAGTTAGATACTAATATTGCTGAAATAGCGTATATTGATCTTAGGTTTAATGGACCGCCAGTAATTAGTTATGGTCAATAGCGACAAGTGCAAAGCTTGTCGTTTTTTATATTTAAAAAATTAGAATGAAAAAAAAGGGAATGTCTAATTTGTGTTGAATTTTATCCAACAGGGCACAATGCAAAAGGGTTTGGGGGTGCAACTGTTGGCCAAGCGTGACATAGTTGTAGGTATAGACATAGGTTCTACAAAAGTAGTAGCTTTAGTAGGAGAAATAAAAAGTGAAGAAGCTGTAAGCGTCATAGGTTTTGGTGAATGTACCTCATCGGGATTGAGAAAGGGCAATATTGTTGATATAGATAACGTGGCTAAAGCAATTGAAGAAGCTGTTGCGAAAGCAGAACAAATGAGTGGTACTGAAATTGAGTACGCTTATGTCGGCATAACAGGTTCCAATATAGCCTCGCTCAATAACAAGGGAGTAGTAGCTGTTGCTAGTGGTGATAATGAGATTAGTGAACGGGATGTGGATAGGGTAATACAAGCATCAAAAGTGATTTCTATTCCTCCTGACCGTAAGATAATCCATGTACTACCGAGAGAATTCATTGTTGATGGTTACAATGGGATTATGGATCCAGTTGGTATGGCTGGGTCCAGGTTAGAAGTTGAGGCTCATATCGTGACTGGTGCCAGCACAACCATACAAAACCTCTTAAAGACTGTAGAAAGATCTGGAATTAAAGTTGCACAATTGGTGTTGAGCTCACTTGCTTCGTCACAGGCAGTGTTACTTCCTGCTGAAAAGGAATTAGGAGCTGTTTTAGTTGACATAGGAGGTGGGACTACAGAAATTGCAATTTATGATCAAGGTAGTTTGTGCTTCACATCTGTTCTTCCTATGGGAGGCGACTACATAACTAGCGATATAGCAGTAGGTCTTCGAACGCCTATCGCTAATGCAGAGCAAATTAAGAAGGAGGCTGGGTGCGTCTTATCAGAACTTGTATCTGAAGCTGATACCATAGAAGTTTGCGGAGTAAGTGGAAGAGATACCAGAGTTGTCTCTAAAAAAGAGTTGGCAAAAATTATTGAACCAAGAGCTCAAGAAATATTGCAAATAGTCAAGCGAGAAATTCAACGCTCTGGTTATAAAGGATTACTTCCTGGGGGAGTTGTATTAACCGGCGGGACGGCTCTATTAGATGGTATGGTTGAGATGACTGGAGAAGTACTTGAGTTACCAGTGCGTGCCGGAGTACCAGATCAAATAGGTGGCGTATCTGATATAGTAAAAAATACAGCTTACTCGACAGGTGTAGGACTGTTGCTATACGGTTCTAATAATGAAAGTTGTCAGCGCAGTGATGAAAAAGACAGCTCGTTTAATCATATGTTTGATAAAGTAAAACACTGGTTCCGAGATTTTTTTTAAAACCGTAGTATTAAAGGAGGGCTTTTTATGTTGGAGTTTGATGTAGATGCGGAACAATTTGCAGAAATAAAAGTAGTAGGAGTCGGTGGGGGCGGTAACAACGCAGTCAACCGAATGATAATATCAGGATTAAAGGGAGTAGAGTTCATAACAGTAAATACAGATGCTCAGGCTTTACAAATCTCAAATGCGGAACAAAAACTACAAATAGGCTCTAAACTTACAAAAGGCTTAGGAGCAGGAGCAAACCCGGATATCGGTAAAAAAGCTGCAGAGGAAAGCAGAGAAGAATTAATAGAAGCGTTACAGGGCGCTGATATGGTGTTTGTAACCGCTGGTATGGGTGGAGGTACTGGTACCGGTGCAGCACCTGTTATTGCAGAAGTAGCAAAAGAAGTTGGTGCTCTGACAGTTGGTGTAGTCACTAGACCATTTACTTTTGAGGGAAAAAAGAGAGCTAAACAGGCGGATATAGGGATTGAAGATCTTAAAAAGAAAGTAGATACTTTAATCACTATTCCAAATGACAAGCTTTTACAGGTAGTGGACAAGAATACGTCTATTAACGAAGCTTTTAGAATAGCTGATGATGTTTTAAGACAAGGGGTTCAGGGTATTTCAGATTTAATCGCCATACCTGGATTAATTAACCTAGACTTTGCTGATGTCAAGACTATTATGGTAGATACGGGATCCGCTTTAATGGGTATTGGACATGCTACTGGAGAAAAACGTGCTGCTGAAGCTGCAAAAGCATCCATATCCAGTCCACTTTTAGAAACTGCTATCGATGGGGCTCGAGGAGTGTTATTAAATATAACTGGTGGCAGTAATTTAGGCTTATTTGAAGTTAATGAGGCGGCTGAAATTATTTCTGCTGCAGCTGACCCAGAAGCGAATATAATTTTTGGTGCAGTTATCGATGAAGACCTAGAAGATGAAATCCGGGTTACTGTTATAGCTACTGGTTTTGATGAAAAGAAGGAAACTGTACAACCAGAGCAAAGTGAACAAAAGAAAAGCGAATCTAACTTAAATATTAAACCCTTTTCTAATGAAGATTTAGATATACCCGCATTTTTGCGTAGAAAATAGGTTTTAGAGCTCTCAACAAAAAAGTTGAGAGCTTTTTTTATATTAATGCCACAAAGTGACATATTTCTTTCGGTTTGTCTTATATAATGGGTAATGATAATTGTGCCCATATAAATTGAATAGACTGGTGGGAGCAAAATGGATAGCTACCAAATTGTATATGTTGATACTTTCTTTTCAGTAAATGTTTTTATGAACATCTTTATTTTATGGATGGCAGCGAGAATAGGACAATTTACTGTAAATAGCACTAGACTAGTATTAGCAGCACTAGTAGGGGCTATATTTTCACTTGCCCTACTGCTTCCCCAGGGATCATATTATAATTACTCGGTTTGGTTTGGATTGGTAAAGTTTACAGCTTCTGTAGTTATGTTTTTATTATCATTTGGCTTTGTAAGTATACGCAGACTAATTTATGGAATGGGATACTTCTATTTGGTTGCTTTTTCTACTGGAGGAGCCATCTACGGCCTGATATCCTTTTTTGGAGTTGACAGTTTGAATGAAGTGATTAAATTTATATGGCTGCCCCTAGGGATGTTAATAATAGCAATAACCTTTTCTAAAATAATCCACCGCGTAAAACAAAAAGCCCTCACAAGCCAGAATAGGTTTACTGTAACAATATCTATTGACGGGATGGAAACAGAAGTAGCCGGATTAGTTGATACAGGAAACAGTTTAAAAGACCCAATTACAAACTTACCCGTTGTAATAGTGGAAGCATCTAAACTAAGGAATATTATGCCTTCTAGTCTGCTTGAAAATTTAGAAAGTGAAGACCAATATGAGGTGATGGGCGTTTTGCAAAGCAAAGGTCACTCTAATTGGCAACACAAATTAAAGCTCATCCCTTTTTCATCAATCGGAAACAGTGGTGGCATGCTTCTTGGATTTAAGCCAGACTGGATTATAATAAGGGATGAAAAAAATTATAAGCGAACTAAAGATGTAGTTGTATGTGTTTTTAAACGAAGGCTTTGTTCCGAAGGCTCTTATAATGCACTACTACATCCAGAAATAGCACAGCAACTTACATAGTTTTGGGAGGGGTTCACTTGTTGACTAAAAAATTTTTAGAATTAAAAGTAACAATAAAGCTTCTGTATATTAAATTACTTCGCAAGTTAAATATATATGACGAAATCTATTATGTGGGAAGTAGTGAAGCACTTCCGCCACCGTTATCCAGAGATGAAGAGAATATTTTACTTCAGAAGCTAGAAAAAGGAGAGAAAGCAGTAAAAGCTGTTTTGATAGAGAGAAATCTTAGGCTAGTAGTATATATTGCCCGAAAATTTGAAAATACTGGAATAGGAGTCGAAGATCTAGTTTCTATTGGAACAATAGGGTTGATTAAGGCGGTAAATACTTTTGATCCTGCAAAAAAAATCAAACTCGCCACCTATGCATCTAGATGCATTGAAAATGAAATTTTGATGTATTTGCGAAGAAACAATAAGACTAGATCTGAGATTTCTTTTGATGAGCCATTAAACATAGATTGGGATGGAAATGAATTGTTGTTATCTGATGTTATAGGGACAGAAAATGACATAATATATAAATCAATAGAAGAAGAGGTAGACAAAAAACTTCTGAGACTTGCTTTACAAAAATTAAATTCAAGAGAAAAAACAATTATGGAGTTGCGGTTTGGTTTAAAGGGGGGGAAGGAAAAAACACAGAAAGAGGTTGCCGATTTATTGGGAATTTCCCAGTCATATATATCAAGACTTGAAAAGAGAATAATTAAGAGGTTAAAAAAAGAGATAGTCAAAATGGAGTAACGACAGATAAGACTTACTGAATAAAAACCACTGGTTTGGAAATAATTAAAATGTAATCGCAAAATATGTCCAGTGGGAGGATTTCACATGCTATTAAATAAAGTTGAAATCTGTGGTGTAAATACAGCTAAACTACCAGTCTTAAAAAATAAGGAAATGAGAAAGCTGTTCCAAGAAATGCAATCAGGAGATGAAAGCGCCAGAGAGAAGATAATAAGTGGAAATCTCCGGCTAGTATTAAGCGTTATTCAAAGGTTCACCAATAGAGGTGAACATGTTGATGATTTGTTTCAAGTTGGTTGCATCGGTTTAATGAAAGCTATAGATAATTTCGATTTAAGTCAAAACGTGAAATTCTCTACTTATGCAGTACCAATGATCATAGGGGAGATTAGAAGGTACTTAAGAGACAATAATCCCATAAGGGTTAGTAGATCCCTTAGAGATATTGCTTACAAGGCATTACAGGTTAGAGATGCATTAGTTAGCAAGAACTCTAAAGAACCTACAGTAAATGAAATTGCAAAAGAATTAGATATCCCAAGAGAAGAAATAGTATTTGCCTTAGATGCAATCCAAGAACCAATTTCTTTGTTTGAACCCATTTATAATGACGGAGGAGACCCTATTTTTGTAATGGATCAAGTAGGAGATGAAAAAAGTCAAGAGGTAAATTGGCTAGAAGGGATATCTGTTAGAGAAGCTTTAAGGAAATTGAGTGATCGGGAAAAATTGATTCTTACCCTGCGGTTCTTTGAAGGGAAAACTCAAATGGAAGTTGCTGACGAAATCAGAATTTCTCAAGCTCAAGTGTCTCGCCTTGAGAAAGCAGCATTAAGTCATATGAAAAAATACGTCTGATGTAGGGGGAAAGCTCATGCTAAAGGTAGCAACAATATGCTTAACTGTTGGCCTTATCATTGCCTTGCTTTATCAGATTAATTTAGGTGTAGAAGTAGTTGTAGAAGCATATAACACAACAAATTTTTATGGTTTACCTATAGAGAACTATTAAAAGACTATGAATTATTTCATAGTCTTTTTTTTGTAACATTCATTTGCCCCTAGAACATATAATATATAAGAATAGGGAGGTGGCAGATGTTGGTTAAGATATCAGATCTAAGACAGCGAGACGTAATTAATATTATTGATGGTAGAAGGCTAGGAGTTATAAAGGATATTGAATTAGATGTAGAAGTAGGCAAAGTGACATCTATTATTATGCCAGGGCAAAGCAACTTTCTAGGTTTTTTTAGTAAAAATGAGGATTTAGTGATAAAATGGGAGCAGATAAAAAAAATAGGAATTGATGTTATTCTTGTTGAGGTAGCTAACAGTACGGATATTAATAGATAAGGTAAATTGTGCAGTGGGATAAAGTGAGATATAATGTACCTGAGGTGAGCGACATGAAAGATGGTTGGTCAGTAAAAAAAACAGGTAAAATAGAATGTGTATTTGCGAAGAATCTACTGAATTTTGATAATATAACTCATGGGTTTTCTACGAGGTATGGGGGTGTTAGCCAGAAGCCATACGAAAGTCTTAATTTGGGTATTCATACACCTGATGATAACAATAGGGTTATTAGAAACAGAAAGATATTTACAGAATCCCTTGGTATTAACCTACAAGACTGTGTCACAGCAGAACAAGTTCATTCTAATAATATTTATATTGTGGGAAAGGCAGATAGGGGCAAAGGAATTACAGACTACTCTACTGCTGTACCAGAGACAGATGCATTGTTAACAGCAACTTCAGGGGTAGGGCTCATGATGTTTTTTGCAGATTGTATACCAATTATCTTATTTGACCCCATAAATAAAGTTATTGCAATAGCTCATGGTGGTTGGCGCGGGACTGTGGAAAATATTGTTCAAAAAACAATAGTTGGTATGATAGAAAACTTTAATTCTAAACCTAAAGATATTTTTGCAGCTATAGGTCCGGGAATAGGAAAGTGTTGTTATGAGGTTGATAACAGAATAATTAATAAAATTCCCGAGACATTTATTGATAACTACGTATTATGTCAGGTTGATGCGGAAAAATATAAATTAGATTTAAAGCTATTAAATTACAAGCAACTGCTAAGTGCAGGGATATTATCGAAAAAAATCAGTTTATCTTCTATATGTACAAGTAGTCGTGCAGATCTCTTCTTTAGTCATAGGCGAGATAAGGGTAAATCAGGCAGAATGGGTGCATTAATAATGCTTAAATAAATAATAAATGAAAAAAGATGAAGGATTATTTTAGCTTAAGTAGAATATTTTTGATTATATAGTGTAAAAAGATAATCTCCGAGCTTTAGCACCTAATAATCAAATGATTTATGGTGATAAGGCCTGAACAAAATTGTTCACAGGGTGCAGTGCTTTAGGGCTTTAGCGGAAACGCCTGTGCCTCCCAACTATTGGAAAGGAGATGAACAAGTGTACTGCTCTTGTTTGTCTTATGGACACAAGAGCTTTTTCATTAATAAAATGCAATTTGCTTGGAAGGGTAGGAATTGAGATGGCTAATGACCAAATGTCTATGGTAGAACACTTAGAAGACTTACGACGAGTAATAATAGTTTCTTTTGTAGCTCTTATTGTATCAACTATTGTAATTTATGCTGGATTTAGAGACCAATTAATGGAGTTAATATTAAAACCCATGCATGATATGGATTTACCATTGGTCTACATTACGATGACAGAAGCATTTCTGACCCATTTAAAGGCAAGTTTCTTTGCGGCAATTTTTGTTTCTATGCCGATAATCATTTGGCAAGTATGGAGCTTTGTGTTACCTGCACTATATGCTCATGAACGCAAGTACATCGTTACTATAATACCTGTATCTATGATTTTGTTTGTTGTAGGGGTACTTTTTTCTTATTTTATGGTTTTCCCATTAGCAGCAAGGTTTTTAATTGAGATTGCAGGAGAAGGACTCAGTCCTATGATTTCTGTAAGCAGGTATTTGTCATTTTTGATTTCCTTTTCAATTCCTTTTGGAATAGTATTTCAACTACCCTTAATAGTGATGTTATTAACGAAATTAGGGATCGTTACTCCAGAAAAATTAGCGGAGAAAAGGAAATATGCACTATTTGCTATAATAGTATTGTCGGCCACTTTAACACCCCCAGATATAATATCACTGAGTTTGATGGCGGGTCCCGTGGTAGTTCTTTATGAAGTTAGCATTATCTTAGCGAAGATTTTTTATAGAAAGAAGAAAAAAGTAGAGCAAGCGGATGATGACGAACTTTAGGGGGTTCTCGTGAAAAAAGTAAGGACTGAACAAGCTATAGGTAAAATCTTATGTCATGACATAACGAAAATAGTACCAGGTGAGTTCAAAGGAAGAATTTTCAAAAAAGGACATACTGTCAGAAAAGAGGATATAGAAGAGCTATTAAACTGTGGCAAGTCTCACTTATATGTGTGGGAAGAAAGTGAAAATATAGTTCATGAGAATGAAGCAGCGCAACGAATAGCCAAGGCAATAGCTGGTGACGGTATAAAATTTACAGAACCAGATCAAGGAAGGGTAAGCTTATTAGCAGGAGCTAGAGGGCGATTAAAAGTAGATGTAGAAAAATTAGAAGAATTAAATAGCATAGAGAAAATTGCCATAGCTACCTTGCATGGAAATTATATAATGAAGGAAGATCAAGTTTTAGCTGGAACAAGAGTAATTCCATTAGTAATTGATAAGGTCATAGTGGAAAAAGTCGAAAAAACTATAGAAGAACCTATTATTCAGTTGCAAAAACTTATTTCGGTAAAGTATGGTCTTATTACTACTGGTAGCGAGGTTTATTCTGGCAGAATTAAAGATGCCTTTGGACCAGTAGTAAAGGAAAAATTGAGCAACTTTGACTGTGAATTTGTAGAGCAAATAATTGTCCCCGATGAGATTGATGCTATAGAAAAAGCTATTACTCAGTTAATCGACAAAGGTGTTAACGCGGTCTTTATTACAGGTGGGATGTCAGTGGATCCAGATGACTTAACTCCTACTGCTATCAGATCATGGGGGGCAGAAATAGTAAGTTATGGCACGCCGGTTTTACCTGGATCCATGTTGCTAGTAGCCTACCACGGCAACATACCAATTATAGGGATGCCTGGTTGCGTTATGTACTCTAAAAGAACTGTTTTCGATTTAATATTACCCAAAATATTAGTAGGTGAGGTTATCACTAAAAGTGATATTGTTAAATTAGGTTATGGAGGCCTTTGTACAGAGTGTGAAATGTGTAAATTTCCAAACTGTAGCTTTGGGAAAGGCAGGTGAAATTTTTGCGTGAACTAATCGATTTAACTGAAGCAGACATGATTCTGCAAAGTAGTGTTGAGCAAATGGAAACTGAATATGTATCCTTGACCCAGTCGCTAAATAGGGTTTTAGCAGAACACATCAATGCAAGTTGTAATATACCTCCCTTTAATAGATCTCCTTTAGATGGATATGCCATTTTAGCTTCTGATACAGAAAAAGCCAATAAAGAAACCCCAGTAAAATTAATGCTAGTAGATACCGTTCCTGCTGGTTATACCTCTGAAAGAAAAGTACTACCAGGAACAGTGGTTAAAGTATCTACTGGAGCTCCTATTCCTGAGGGAGCAACGGCCGTAGTTAAATATGAGGAAACAAAAAAAGATGGAGAGACTGTTACCCTATTTAAGAAATACTCCCATAATGAAAACATTGTATTTGCTGGTGAGGATGTCTCAGTTGGCGAGGAAGTAATTCAAAAAGGGATAGTTATAGACTCTAGAGCTATAGGAATGCTAGCTGCTTTAGGTCATACTAGAGTTAAAGTATTCAAGCAACCTAGAATCGCTATTTTTAGCACAGGTGATGAATTGGTGGATGCGGAGAAGTCGTTAGGGCCTGGCAAGATCAGAAACAGTAATAGCTATGCTCTAGCAGCAGAGATATCTTCCTTAGGTGGACAGCCAGTTATTTATGGTAATATTCAAGATGATTTGTGTGCAACAACAGAAGTACTAAATAAAGCTTTGTCAGAATGTAATTTAATACTGTCAACTGGTGGTGTATCAGTGGGAGACTATGATGTTGTAAAAGAAGCCATGGTTAAAGCAGGTTTTGAATTGTTGTTTTGGAGAGTAAACCTGAAGCCTGGGACTCCAGCTGTTGCAGGAGTAAAAGAAGGCAAACTTGCTATAGGCTTGTCGGGAAACCCTGGAGCTGCCTTAATAACTTTTGACCTTTTAGCTAAACCAATAATAAAAAAGCTTAAAGGCCAGAATAGCTATAAAAGAAAAATTGTTAAAGGTAAGTTAGCAGATAGTTTTCCTAAGAGTAGTAAGCAAATGAGACTATTGCGAGCGCAAACTAGTCTTTTAGGGGGAAAGCCTGTTGCAAGGCTGACGGGAAGCCAATCTCCAGGTGTTATGAAGTCAATATTATACTGTAATAGCTATGTGGTAGTAAATGCTGGCAGTGGGCCGTTAGAGCCAGGTGCCATGGTTGATATAATTTTAACTAAAGAGATGGAGGTTTTAGAGTGATACCGATTGTTTCTGTAGTGGGTAAATCAGACGTAGGTAAAACTACTCTCATAGAGAAGCTATTAAGAGAAATAAAGCGACGAGGATATAAAGTTGCTACCATAAAACACGATGTCCACGGTTTTAATATCGATATTCCCGGAAAAGACACCTGGCGCCATGGAGAAGCGGGAGCTGATAATGTAATTATATCTTCTCCTAACAAGATTGCTATTGTGAAAAAAGTAGAGCGAGAAATGTCATTAGATGAAATTGCTGATACAATAAAAGATGTAGACTTAATTATTACTGAGGGATATAAGCGTGGGGATAAACCTAAAATAGAGGTTTTCAGAAAAGGGGTTTATGAAGAGATTTTGTGTAGTCCAGAAGAGTTGATTGCCCTTGCTACAGATGTAGAATTTCAAATCGGTGTACCCTGCTATGATCTAGATGATGCTTCAGGATTAGTTGACAGAATCGAAGAAACTGTTATGAAAAAACAAAACCCGAAAGGGGCTGTTGACTTTGAAAATGGATCCAAAAGTTAGAAAGGTAGATTACCTAAGGGTATCAGTAACAGACAAGTGTAATTTAAGATGTGTATATTGTATGCCTGAAAGTGGAATTGACCTAAAGCCCCATATAGAAATTTTAAGGCTTGAGGAAATGGCAAAAATAATAAAATTAGCCGCCTCTATGGGTATTAGTAAGATTCGCATTACAGGTGGAGAGCCTCTTGTTCGCAAGGGAATAATTAGCTTTATAGAAGAGGTTGCAAACACTCCAGGAATTGAAGATGTCTCGCTTACCACTAACGGTATCCTTCTAAAAAAATACGGGAAGGACTTGAAACAAGCGGGCTTAGATAGAGTTAATATTAGTTTAGATACTCTTAAGCCTGAAAAATTTAAAGAGATAACAAGGATAGGAAACCTTCAAGAGGTCTGGTCGGGGATTCACGAAGCATTAAAATTAGAATTAAATCCAGTTAAAATAAATGTGGTAGTGATTAGAGATTTTAACTACGATGAAATATTGGAATTTGTAGACTTAACATCAAAACTTCCAATCCACATTAGGTTTATAGAATTAATGCCGATTGGAGAAGGCGAATCCATGAACAGCAAAAATTTTGTCTCAGCTCAAGAGATATTAAAGCTAATTGAAGAAAAATACCCTGTATTACCTAGTACTAATATAAACGGGGCAGGTCCAGCAAAATACATTTCAATTGCTAAACACAAGGGAACCATAGGCTTTATAAGTGCCATGTCAGATCATTTCTGCAATAAATGTAATCGTTTGAGGCTTACTGCAGAAGGTAAGATTAGACCCTGTCTGCAGAGCAGTAAAGAAATAGACATAAAAACAATGCTAAGATATGGCGCTTCAGATGAAAAACTCAAGGAGATTATTGGTGAGGCTATTATGGGCAAACCCTTACAACATACCATGAATGAAGAAGGGTGGAAGCAACAAAATAAAAAAATGTATCATATTGGAGGGTAATATGTGGATAATTTGACTCATTTTAACGAGGCAGGCAGAGCAAAAATGGTAGATGTAAGTGAAAAAGATGATACTGTAAGAGAGGCAATTGCAGCAGGTTATATTTATATGAAAGCAGAGACAGTTGCCAGAATTAAAGAGGGAAGAATAAAAAAGGGTGATGTTTTAGCTGTTGCTCAAATAGCAGGAGTTATGGCTGTTAAACAGACAGGCAACCTAATTCCTATGTGTCACCCCCTATTAATTTCTGGAGTAGATTTGGATTTTGAAATAGATAGCACAAAAAATAGAGTAGAGATTAAAGCAAAAGTTAGAACTACAGGCAAGACTGGAGTGGAAATGGAGGCATTAACAGCTGTTTCTACAGCTGCCTTAACTATATATGATATGTGCAAAGCGGTAGATAAAGATATGACTATAACCCAGGTAAGACTTTTACAAAAAACTGGTGGGAAAAGCGGAACTTATATAAGGGAGGAGTCTAAATAATGGCAGAGGTTATAGCAGTTTGCTCAAGTGAAAAAAAAGGAGAGCGAAAAAAAGATATAGGGCAAGGAAAATTAATCGAGAATTATGGGCTAGAAGGTGATGCCCATGGTGGACCTTGGCATAGACAAGTCAGTTTATTAGCCTTAGAGAGTATAGAAAAAATGAGACAGCAAGGGTTAGATGTGAATCCTGGTGATTTTGCAGAAAACATAACAACTAAAGGAATTGAGCTTGTAGGCCTTCCTCTGGGAACTCAACTAAAAATTGGTAATGAAGCTATTGGGGAAGTTACACAAATAGGTAAAGAATGCCATAATCGTTGTGCCATTTACTATCAAGCTGGAGACTGTGTAATGCCCAAAGAGGGGATATTTATTAAAGTGGTTAAGGGAGGAAGTATTAAAAACGGTGATAAAGTGGAAATTTTAGGATAGGTAAGGTGTGGTAGAATGGCCAACATAGCAATTATCATGTTTACTAAGGACTTAATACTCAACATGACTTTAGTAGTAGCACTTACCTATTTGATAAGTCAAACAAACATAATTCATATTTTGCGTAAGACAAAATTGTCTATTAAGGAAATGATTTTAGTTACTACTACATTTGGTCTAATGTCTACACTGGCCCTTTTCTTTGGAGTACAATATGGAGACCTTACAGCTAATATGAGATATATACCTGGTATAGTTGGAGGTATTTACGCTGGTCCTATAGTAGGTGTAGGGTCCCTTGCCATAAGTGGCGTGTTTAGATTGATGGAGGTCGGTGGTATTAGAGGTTTTTTTATGGGTATAACTATGGGATTAGCAGCGGGTATTTTGGGAAGAAAAAGCGGGAGAGACATAAATTTTTCCAATTCGTTAAAGATAACGGTTACCTGTATGGCTATTCACTTTTTGTTTATAGTAGCAACTGAAGTAGATTTGACAACAGTATATCAGATGTTAGTGGAGCTTATGTGGCTTATCTATTTATTGAATACGTTAGGGGTTATGATATTCTTATATATTATTCAACAGGAGTTTAGGAGAGAAGATCAAAAAAAGGCTTTAGCAGGTTTAGCTATCATGGAAGAAAGGGATAGAATAGCTAAGGACCTTCATGATGGTTTCGCTCAAACTCTATTTTTTTTAAACACAAAAAATGCTATACTTAAGAAATTGATAATTAAGGGAGAAACAGAGAAGTCACTTAAAGAGTTAGAACAGATTAAGTTAGTTATTAAGGATTGCTTTACAGATATAAGGCAAACAATATTTAATTTAAAAAACATAGTGGATCCCGATATAGATTTTGCTACTATCCTAGAAAATTATGCAGAAAAATTTCAAAATCAACATAATATTAGAGTGCATTATGTATATAATTTAAATGAAAAAATAAGTTTTGCCTTAGAAAAGGAAATTCACTTAATGCGAATAATACAAGAAGCTTTAAATAATGTGCTTAAGCATGCAGAGGCTAATAAAGTTATTATAAGCTTTCAAGAAGAGGATGTTGAACACTTAGTTCTAATAGTAGCTGATGACGGCAAAGGGATTAAGAGTGAATCAGATAATTCGGCCAGAAAAAAGTTTGGCCTATTAAATATGCAGGAGAGGGCCTGGTCAATAGGAGCAGATTTTAAAATAGAGTCTAATCCAGGAGAGGGCACTAAAGTGATAGTGAAGTTACCTAAATCGCTGTTAAAGGAGGGAAAGAAAAGTGGAACCAGTTAAAATTCTACTAGTCGATGACCATGTTTTAGTTAGAAAGGGAATTATTAGCTTGATGGCTACCGAAGAGCAATTTGAGATAGTAGGTGAAGCTAGTAACGGTATAGAGGCATTAGAATTAGCTAAAGAAGTGATGCCAGATATCATTTTAATGGATATTAATATGCCGCAGTGTAATGGTATAGAGGCTACAAAACTTATAAAAAAACAATTACCCTATGTAAAGATAGTAATGCTAACTGTATGTGAAGATGATCAGCACTTATTTGAGGCTGTTAAAAGCGGTGCGTCAGGCTATCTTCTAAAAAATTTAGAACCTGATAATTTAGTTTCTTCCCTATTAGAGGTTGTAAAGGGTGAAGCTCCTATTTCACCGAGCATGGCTACTAAAATTATGAATGAGTTTGCCCAAGTGACAAATCCCAAACCCGAGCCAAATGCTATTAATGATTTGACTAAAAGAGAAAAAGAAGTTCTTGAAATGTTAATTGATGGCCTAACAAATAAGGAGATTGCAAAAGAATTATCTATATCAGAGAATACAGTAAGAAATCACATTAGAAATATATTTGATAAATTGCACATAGAAAACAGGGTCCAAGCAGCTACCTATGCATTGCAGCAAGGAATAAGTGGGAAAAAGAAGATTCAATAAAAAATGTCTGATAGCATCGCTATCAGACATTTTTTATTGAAGGAAATAGCAGGTTGCTATAGAATAATACCTTTAGTTAGTTAAGGTAGGTGTAAAATTTTGGAGCAAATTATGTCAAGAAGAAAAAGACTTGTGGCAAAAAATAAAAAAAAGAAGCTGAGAAAAGCTCTATTATTGGTATTTCTTATTATGCTTCTTGCTATAGTTGGAAAGAATCTAGGTGTGTATGTAATTGATAAAGTTAAGCAAATGAATTTAAGCTTAGCTGAAACACAGTGGGGATTACTTGAAGAAGCTTACGATTCGGTAGCACTTTTAGGTAAAGATGAAATTGTTTTATACTCACCCGCGAGTGGAACAGTAGAGTTGAAGGTTCAGCCTGGAGAAAGAGTAGCAGTGGGACAAGTTGTAGCAGAAATAAAGGGAGGATTTAATCAGCAGTTCTCAGAAAGAACTATACATAAAATAAAAGCCCCTAAGTCTGGAATTGTTTCTTTAGAAATAGACGGGTTGGAATATGCTTTTAAAAAAAATGAAGTGACTCAAATGAACTACTCTCAGCTTCAAGACAGGGTTAAAGAAGTGAAGTCCCTTAATTTGACGGAAATAGAACAAGGTGCTCCTATACTTAAAATAATTAATAACCTGGCAAATGTAGTTGCAGTGATAACCACTGAAGGCCTTTATGACAAAGTAAGCATAGGGGAATCGTATAAAATCAGGGTAGAGGATTGTGGTGTTATAAATAGAGCAGTATTGCTAGACAAACAAATAGGCGGGGATAAAGAGCACTTGGTTATAGAAATACTTAACTATTCAGACCCAATATTATATAAGCGCTTGCACAATATTGAGCTGATTTTAGAAGATTACGAAGGAGTTATTATAGAGGAACATTCTTTAGTCAACATAGATGGGGAGTCAAATATTTTACTTATTCAAACCAGTGGCAGGGCTGAGTGGCATCCAGTAGATGTAATAGGCAAAATAGGTGATAAAGTAGCAGTAAGAGGTGTACCTCTAGGAATGATGTATATAACTGATCCAGATATAGATTAAAGTTTTGGGAGGATGAATATGATGACTGATTTGAAGAAAAACATAGAATTGGTTAGGGATAAAATAAAAAAAGCAGCTTTAAAGGCTAATCGAAATCCTGACCACATTAAATTAATTTCAGTAACGAAAACCAGAACAGATCAAGAGATTAAAAATGTGATAAAAGCAGGACTTAACCAATTGGGAGAGAATAGAGCACAAGAAGTGCAAGAGAAGTTTGATTTGATTAGTAAC
This sequence comes from Desulfitispora alkaliphila, assembly GCF_050433185.1. Taxonomy (NCBI): domain Bacteria; kingdom Bacillati; phylum Bacillota; class Desulfitisporia; order Desulfitisporales; family Desulfitisporaceae; genus Desulfitispora; species Desulfitispora alkaliphila. The sequence goes on along the minus strand of NZ_JBNPXS010000011.1, from coordinate 4,525 downwards.
TTGGGTGCTGATATTCACTTTATTGGGCACCTACAATCAAATAAAGTTAAATATATTTTAGATAAAGTAAAGCTCATTCACTCACTTGATAGAATGAGCTTAGCAGAAACATTAATTAAAGAAGCAGAAAAGAGGAATATCACTGTAGATGTCTTAGTTCAAGTAAATGTAGCAGAAGAGAGCTCTAAATTTGGTTTAAAGAGTGACCAAGTAGTCCCATTTTTAAAAGAAGTGGCGAGTAGTAAGCACTTGCAAGTTAAAGGCCTAATGACAATGGCACCATTTGAAACCGAGCCTGAACGAACAAGACCTGTATTTAAAGAGCTTAGGGAATTGAGTGAAGAAATAAGTCATTTGAACTTTAAAAATGTAGAGATGAAGTTTCTATCAATGGGAATGTCAAACGATTATGAAATTGCTGTAGAAGAGGGAGCCAATATGGTTAGGGTAGGAACATCTATTTTTGGTGAACGCCAATAGTAAATGAACAGGGGGATTGAAATGGAAAAAGGAAAAAAAGTGGTCAACAAGGTATTACACTTTTTAGGATTTGAGCGTGAAAATGAAAGGGAACGAGAAGAAATCGATTGGCAGCAAGATGATTTCATCGAAGAGAAAAATATAGAAACTATAAAAAAGGCTCCAATTGTAGGACTTCCTACTGCTAAGCAGAACAAAATTGTAGTGTTAAGTCCTATATCTTATGAGGAAGCCAAGGGTATGTCCGATCACCTAAAGGGGAAGAAGCAAATAATTGTAAATTTTGAAAAGACAGATCAAGAAGATGCACAGCGAATAGTTGACTTTTTAAGCGGTGTTACTTATGCTATGAATGGAGGCATGCAAAAGGTAGGGCAAAATATATTTTTGTTTACCCCAAGTAATACTGTAATTTCATCGGATAATAAAAAAGAAGTGTCAAAACTTATTAATATGACATGGACAAAAGGTGATTAGAGTATGCTAAAAGTAGGATTTATTGGTGGCGGAGCAATGGCCGAAGCTATAATAGCTGGCATGGTAAGAGGCAATTCAAGCTACTCAGAATGGTTTTTTGTGAGCGACCTTAACAAAGAGCGGACAAGCTACTTAAAAGACAACTACGGAATAAATATTGCCAATAGTAATAGCCAATTAATAAATGAAGTTGATGTAGTTTTTTTAGCAGTTAAGCCAGCTACTGCAGGGGAGGTTATAAAACCACTTGCTCAAATCTGGGACAAGCAAGTTTTAGTGTCTATCCTAGCGGGAACGAAAATAGATAAAATAACATCTTTATTTGGTTTTGAAGTGCCAATTATCAGAGTTATGCCCAATACACCTTCCTTAGTCGGTTCAGGAATGTCAGCACTATGTAAAAACAACTTGGTTTTAGATGAGCAATTTGAGTATGTAAAGAATATATTCGAAACAGTTGGAGAAATTTGTTTAGTTGATGAAGGTGAGATTAATGCCATAACAGGTATTAGCGGGAGCGGACCAGCATATATATTTATGGTGATAGAAGCATTAATTGATGCTGGGGTAAAAATGGGACTAAAAAGGGATTTAGCTCGTCAAGTTGCTGTACAAACTGTGATTGGTTCAGCAAATATGGTACATAGTACTGATAAGCATCCTGCACAGCTAAAGGATCAAGTAACTTCTCCAGGGGGAACTACAATAGCTGCAGTAAGTGTGCTAGAAGAAAAAGGGTTGCGCTCAGCATTAATTAAAGCAGTAGAAACAGCAAGTTTAAAAGCAGAAGAGATTGATAAGAATAATTACTGAGGTGATTTTAAATTGGAAATAATAGGTATTGTTAGAACGGCATTTAGTGTACTCACTTGGCTCATAATAGCCAGGGTATTATTATCTTGGATCAGATTAAATCCATATAATCCAGTTGTTAAATTTATATATGAATTTACTGAGCCTATTTTAGCGCCCTTTAGAAGAATAATGCCTAGTCTAGGTGGATTGCCAATTGATTTTTCCCCTATCTTGGCGTTATTCGCTATCAGATTTGTAGAAATGCTGATTATTAGATTCCTTGTAGGATTTATGTAGAGAGTTGGATGAAGATGAGGTTAGATCGTACTAAATTGTTAAATCATATTAACGACTCTGATATTCAAAGTCAGCTTACTAAGATAATTGACAAAGCTGAGCAGTGTTTGAGAACGCATCAACCTAATGCTACTGACTTTTATGAACCCCATATTATTGCAAAAGTTTCTGGTATCTTAATACAGGTACCAGATTTGCATTTTACCATAGCAGGCGGTTATTCTGAAGCTGAAAGAAGGAGAATAGTTGTTTATCCAGATTACATGGAATACGATAATGAGTTAGAACACATTAGTGTTTTGCAAATTAACTCGTTAAAACCAATTTCTCATCCGCAAGTTTTGGGTACTTTGACAGGGTTAGGGATAAAAAGAGAAAAAATCGGTGATATAATTACTACTGATAAATACTGTCAAGTTATAATGGACAAGACTGTAGCCGAATTTGCCAGGTACAACATAGAAACTATTGGTAGAGTTAAGGTGACCATAGATGAAACCGGAAGAGACAAAATTTCTTTACCTGAATGCCAGTTAAAAGAAATAACAACAACAGTTGCTTCTATGCGTCTAGATGGGATCGTAGCAGCGGGGTTTAATATCCCTAGACAAGTAGCAACAAATCTCATTAAAGCAGACAAAGTAAAATGCAACTGGGAAATAGCTAAGTCTCCTGCAGTTCAAATAGAAGTCAATGACCTAATATCTTGCCGGAAACATGGGAGGATTAAAGTTGTAGAGATAATTGGGACAACAAAAAAAGATAGAATAAAAATAAAGATTAACAAGTTGCAGTAAAAAAAAAGGAAACAGGTAATATTATGTAGAAAAAGTAAGCTACAGGACTACAGGAGGTGGCTTATGACTTTAACACCGTTAGACATTCAAAACAAAAGCTTTAAAAAGGGATTTAGAGGATATAATGAAGATGAAGTGGATGCATTCTTAGATAAAATTATAGAGAATTACGAACAGCTATACAAGGAGAATATGGATTTAAAAGATGAGGTAGAGAAGTGTAAAAATGAAGTTAATAAGTATGAAAAACTGGAAGACACACTTCATAATTCCTTAATAGTTGCTCAACAAACTGCCGAGGAAGTTAAAAAAAATGCAGATGAAAGGTCGAACCTGATTTTAAGAGAGGCAGAAAGTAAGGCAGAAAGCATGATATATGATGCCAACAAGAAAGTGGATGAAATATATAAACAATATAATGAACTACTGGAAAAAGTGAAGTTGTTCAAGATAAAATATAAGTCTTTTTTACAAGCGCAAATAGATTCTATAGATGAAGATATTGCTATGGAACGAGAAAGTAATAATAAGTAGTAAAGGAAAGGTGTTTATGAAACTGGGGGTAGTGTGTTCCTTACCTGATTACTTTGATGTAATCTTCAAGGAGACAGCAAATTACAAAAAAGAAAATAGGATGGATAGTACATATTATATCTGCAAAATAGCAAGCAAAGAATTAGTATTAGTTAAATTAAATGATGCCAGTGCTTTAGAACAAAAGATACAAGTATTACAAAATGATTTTGGTGTGGACTATTTAATGTTTATAGGAGAGGCTGAGGTAAAACTAAAGCACTTAAAAACAGGAGATTTGATGGTTATCAAAGAAGCTATTTTGAGCAATAATCAAGAAGTATACAAAGCAGAAGCGAGTATGATTGACGCTTGTTGCAAAATTCAAGATGAAGTTCAAGCTGATTTTAGTTGTAAGATTTTAGTTGGAAAGCTAACAAGTGTTGGTAGTAAAACTAATCTAGACCCTGAAAAGCACGTTTTTTGTATAAGCAGTGATGGTGTCACAGAGGCTGCAGTAGCTGTCCATAAGAACGTACCTTTTGTTAGTATCAAAGTATTAATAGAAGAAGAAAACACAGAAATTTCTACAAACGAAGTGAATAAAGTTTATAATCATCTGTACTGGTTAACAAAAGGATTAGTAGAGAAATTATAAAAAACTATTATTTAAGAAGCTATAATTGACAAATAAGAAAAAATAGATATAATATGAGTAATAAATACATGAAAAAATGCTTTGAACAGGAGAGTAACTTAAATTTTTTCTGCACAGCGATTCGGGGATGGTGGAAGCCTGAAGACAAAAATTAAGTGAAGATCACCTGGGAGCAGTTTCTTGAACCAATGTATATTGAAGTAAGGAAATCCGGTTCACTACCGTTATCAGTGATAAAGTGGAGGTTTTACTCCATTAGGGTGGTACCGCGGGTTAAGTCTCGTCCCTTTTTGGGATTGAGGCTTTTTATTTTGTCAATAAGTAGTATTAAAGGAGCATTCCTGTAATGAATTTAAATGAGGATTGAATAAAAAAAGCCCCCTTGGTATTATACGAGGTGTCCGAAGCTGATCAGCAAAAAGGACCCTTAATTTATACCCAAGGAGGACTTCAAAATGAATTATACACAAAACCAGAAAATTTCTCAAGTAAAACCATCAACTTTGAT
>NZ_JBNPXS010000010.1:0-76342 GCF_050433185.1 Desulfitispora alkaliphila | reverse complement strand
CAGATGATTATGTAAAGAAATCTTGCCCTCGCTTCCGTTGTGTACTGAAAGAGGCAGCTTTTCTTTACATAACGGAAGTATTAACATAACCTTTGGCTAGTGGTTCCCACTACCAAGCCCACAGCGGACTTTCACCGCCAAGTTACCGACCATGCCGGGCGCACACAAAAAACCCCCTGATAGAATATATCAGAGGGTACTTTTTTTATTTTAAACGGTTACCCTGTCGGTTGCCCTGTCAATTGATTTTTTGTTTTTTCTTAATCCCTGAAAGCCTTGATATAACTGGTCGGAGCGACCGGATTTGAACCGACGACCTCTACCACCCCAAGGTAGCGCTCTACCAAGCTGAGCCACGCCCCGACACAAAAGCAATTGTACCATTTCTATATATTATTGTCAAGCGGATAATTTAGCTATTTACGATGCGCTACCCATGTCACTTTCAGTATCGTCTAAATCAAACTTCTTGTGCAATGCCAATACAGCCTTTTTAGTGTGCTCCTTATCTACAATACAGGAAACCTTAATCTCAGATGTAGTAATCATTTCGATGTTAATTTCCTCTTCAGAGAATACTTCAAACATCATAGCTGCCACACCTGGGTTAGTAATCATCCCTGCTCCAACTATAGATATCTTGACCACATCGTCTTCATACTTGTATTTGCTAGCGCCAATTTCAGCAGTTAGCTTATCTAAAACAGAGATTGTCTTTTGTAAATCGTCTTTAGTTGTAGTGAATGAGATATCGTTAACACTATTGCGCTCGGCACTTTGAATAATCATATCCACATTTACATTTTGATCAGCTAGGGCTTTAAATAGCGTTGTGGCTACACCTGGCTTGTCTGGCACATCATAGAGTGCAAATTTAGCTACATTGTCATCATGCGCTACTCCACTAACTACTATTTCCTTTTCCATTTCGCTTACCTCCTGAATAATTGTTCCCTCATTATAATTAAAGCTTGATCTCACACATAGATTTACCTTGTGTATTTTTGCAAATTCTACCGCCCGTGGTTGCAGTACTCCTGACCCTAAGCTAGCTAACTCTAGCATTTCATCACAGGATATACTATTGAGCTTCTTTGCTTTTGGCACCATTCTTGGGTCTGCTGTATAAACTCCGTCAACATCAGTATAGATCTCACAGCATTCCGCTTTTAGGGATGCCGCTAATGCTACAGCTGTAGTATCAGAGCCACCTCGACCTAATGTAGTAATCTCATTATCAATACTTACACCCTGGAATCCTGCTACAATTACTATGTTACCCTCTTCTAATTCCTGCTCAACTCTCTTAGAATCCACACTCAGGATTTTTGCATTTTTGTGAACGCCATCAGTGAGGATACCTACCTGTTGTCCAGTTAACGAGATAACTGGATGTCCTAGCTTCTGAATTGCCATAGCAAGCAGTGATATGGAAACCTGCTCCCCTGTAGATAGGAGCATATCGTACTCCCGCTCTGGAGGATCGTCAGTTATCTGCTTTGCCAAGGATATCAATTCATCAGTAGTATCACCTAAGGCCGACACTACTACTACAATCTTTTTCCCCTCTTGATGACTTTTTACTACTCTTTTTGCAACCCGCTTGATCCTTTCTGGATTAGCAACTGAGCTTCCGCCATATTTCTGCACTACTATATCGTTCATCTAAGGTTGACCTCCATTTTAAATTATTATTATATTACCTCTGCCCCTGTATTATTAGGATCTAATACTTGAATCAAACAGTTCACCTGATGCTCAGCAAAGGTATCTGCCATCAGCTTGCCTATTTCCCTGGCCTCTTTATCAAAATCAGCAATAGCCAGAACTGTAGGTCCCGCGCCACTAAGTGCAACAGGTCTTCCCTGTTGCTTTACTTTTTTTAGAACTTCAGTCATTCCTGGGACTAACGCACTTCTATAAGGCTGATGGAGACAATCCTCCATAATCTGCCCTAAAAGTCTCAGGTCCCGATTTTGAAAGGCTAAAACTACTAGCCCTACTCTACTTATATTGTAAACAGCATCAGTGAAAGGAATTTGCTCAGGCAATGCCTCTCTAGACAACTTTGTGGAAAGTGTAAAGTCGGGAATTGCCACAACAAATTTCCAATCTCTGTCTAACTCTACTTTTCTCCATACTATGTCTCCAGTGTCTAATATAGTACTAGTTACTAGTCCACCAAAAAGGGCTGGAGCCACATTATCAGGATGTCCTTCTATATCTGTTACTATTTCTAGTAGCTTTTGCTTGGTCAATTGGCTACCGGATAATATATTGGCACCCATTACCCCACCTACTAGGGCTGCAGCTGAGCTGCCAAGCCCTCTAGCTACTGGGATATGATTCTCTAATTTAATGTTAAGACCTTTACACTTAAATCCGGTTTCATCGAAAACCCGTTGCGCAGCTTTGTATACTATGTTATCAGTTCCCAATTCTATATCCTGCGCGCCTTCTCCGCTTATGTTAATAGCAAACTTCTCGCTCTCAGTAATTGTAACGTAATTATAAAGATCTAGAGCTAAACCTACTGCGTCAAACCCTGGACCCACATTCGCAGAAGTTGCTGGCACTCGTAGTGTAACCATGTTCTGTCCCCCTGACCATTTACATTATAGCATTTAATACCGCTTCTTCGCTAGCCTCTATCACAGAAGGCTTGTAGTTGATTGCTTTAAGAGCAGTATCTGGATCTTTTAATCCATTTCCTGTGTTTACACAAACTATAGTATCGTCTGAATTGAAGCTACGAGTCTTTCGCAACTTGAGTAGACCTGCAACTGATGCTGCTGAAGCTGGCTCCACGAAAACTCCTTCTGTGCTTGCAAGAAGTTTATATGCCTCTAAAATCTCTTCGTCAGTGACACTGTCAATTAAACCCTGAGAGCTATTGATTGCTTCTTCTGCTCCCTTCCAGCTTGCTGGGTTTCCTATTCTAATAGCAGTAGCTATTGTCTCTGGATTTGCAACAGGCTCACCTTTTACAATAGGTGCTGCTCCAGCCGCTTGGAATCCTAGCATTTTAGGTGTGCTGTCAGTTCTACCTGCTTCTTTATATTCCTTAAAGCCCTTCCAGTAAGCTGTGATGTTACCTGCATTTCCAACTGGAATAGCTAAGTAGTCAGGTGCCTTACCTAGTGTATCGCAAATTTCAAAGGCTGATGTCTTTTGTCCTTCAATCCTGTAAGGATTGATTGAGTTAACTAAGGTTATCGGATGTTTTTCAGTAATGTTTTTTACTATATTCAAGGCTTCGTCAAAGTTGCCATCGATTGCAATAACTTCAGCACCGTATATAAGGGCTTGTGCAAGCTTTCCTAGGGCTATATTTCCGTTAGGTATTAAAACAACACACTTAAGTCCACTTCTAGCTGCATAGGCAGCAGCTGCAGCGGATGTGTTGCCTGTTGAGGCACACATAATAGTCTTAGCGCCTTCTTCAACTGCTTTTGTTACTGCCATTACCATACCTCTGTCCTTAAAAGAACCGGTAGGGTTTAGCCCCTCATATTTTAGGTATACATTAGCACCTACAATTTTAGAAATGTTTTTTGCATGAATTAAAGGAGTATTACCCTCTTGTAGGGATATTTTTGGCGTGTTTTCATTTACCGGTAAAAACTCCTTATAGTGTTCTACTATTCCTGGCCACATTTTTAGTTATTTCCCCCTTCTACTCTAATAACATTGCTCACTACTTCCACAGTGGAAAGCCCTTGAATTATTTGAAGTGCATCTTGAACGTTTTGCTCTTTAATCCCGTGGGTAATTAATACGATTTCTGCCATTTCTTCTCCACGACGCTTTTGAACTACTGAGCCAATACTCACTCCCTGGTTGCCAAAGACGCTAGCAATAGATGCTAATACCCCAGGCTGGTCTTTCACTGTCAGTCTGATATAGTATTGAGCTTCCATTTCGCCAATAGTTTTGATTCTCCTCTTTTCAAAGCATGTGCAGTTGTATCTCTTACCAGCTGTTTCGGTTTTAATATTTTGAGCTACTTCTACCACATCGCCCATGATTGCACTGGCAGTAGGCATTTCTCCAGCTCCTGGTCCATAAAACATAGTTTCTCCCACCGCATCCCCTTTGACATAGATTGCATTAAATGCATCGTTAACTGCTGCTAGTGGATGGTTCTTTGGAATAAATACAGGGTGAACTCTTGCTTCTACTTCACCGGGCTCTGCCTTTGCTATTCCCAATAATTTTATCACAAAACCCAGCTCTTTTGCATAGGCTATATCTTGCGAAGTTATTTTTGTGATGCCCTCTACGTGAACATCGTTTAAAGTAACTCGAGTGTTAAATCCAATTGAAGCTAGAATAGCAATTTTTCGCGCTGCATCAAAGCCTTCTATATCCGCAGTTGGGTCAGCCTCAGCATATCCTAAATCTTGAGCTTCTCTGAGCACATCTTGGAAGTTGCTGCCCTTTTCTGTCATATTAGTCAGAATGTAATTTGTAGTACCGTTGATAATCCCCATTATCTCAGAAACTCTGTTAGCAGCTAAGCAATCCTTTAGAGGTCTGATGATGGGAATACCACCTGCTACACTGGCTTCAAACTTCACATCTACTCCAGCCTGATAAGCCTTTTCAAAGATCTCTTTGCCACTTATAGCCATTAGATCCTTGTTTGCTGTTACTATGCTTTTGCCATTTTCAATAGCATCTAGAAGCATGTCTTTGGTTGTATCTACGCCACCCATTACCTCTATACATATCTTAATCTCAGGGTCTTTGGTAATGTCCTCATAGTTATCCGTCAATACCTCCGGATGTACTGGTATGTTGCGCTCTTTAGTTACATCCCTCACTAGTACTTTCTTGATTTCTAGGTTGACCCCAATCTTATTGTAAATATATTCCCTTTGTGCTTCAATAATTTTCATAACTCCTGTTCCTACTGTTCCCATACCCATAATTCCAACTTTTATTGTTTTCATTTCCATTTCTCCTTCCTCCATTTCTTAGCTTATTATATTTGAGAACTTTGCCCTATAACCTTGAGGTTCTTTAAACCGCTTATATCACCTAAAGTGTTTAAAAGATCCTCTGTTGTCACATTCATCTCTGTAGTTTCTATAGATAGGGTCACATTGGCGAGACCTTGTAGGGGCAGTCCTTGGTTTATGGTTAAAATGTTTCCACCTTCAGCTGCAACTGAGTTAAGTACTTTTGACAAAACACCACTTTTATGTTCTAAATCAAGAGAAATGGTGACAATTTTGTTGTGACTGTCTCTGTAAAGGGGGAAAATCCCATCTTTGTATTTGTAAAATGCACTTCTGCTAATACCAGCCAATTCCGCTGCTTCATTTACTGTTTCCGCTTCACCCTTTGCCAGTATCTCTTTTGCCTTAGCAGTTTTCATGATTGCTTCTGGCAGTATCTCAGAGCTAATCATAAAAAATTTTTGTTTTTTCAAATTAGCCACTCCCTTGTCTCTCAGCCGTGGATTTTTATCTATGTATGATAGACATTATAGCAACTCTATCCAGCTTTTGCAATACTTAATAATAGAAAAATAGAGGCTTACGCCCCTATTTTCCGATTTTGAATTTTTACTATTATTCAATAAACTTGCACTTTTCTAGAGCATTATCTAAGTCTGCTTTCAAATCTTCCACCGCTTCGATACCCACTGACAGCCTAACCATATCCCCGGTAACTCCAGAACTAATCTGTTGCTCTTCTGTTAACTGTTGATGAGTGGTTGTTGCCGGATGAATTACTAGAGATCTGGCATCTCCTATGTTTGCCAGGTGGAAAAATAGGTTTAGGTTTTCGATAAATTTAGGTCCTGCTTCTTTTCCTCTCTTTAAGCCAAAGGTCATAATTGCACCTGTACCAGCTTTTAAGTATTTTTGCGCTAGCTCATGAGATGGATGGCTTTTTAACCCAGGATAGCTGACCCAGCTCACTTCTGGGTGCTCTTCTAAGTACTGAGCTATCTCCAGCGCATTAGCACTGTGACGTTCCATCCGCAAATGCAGGGTTTCTAAGCCTAGGAGCAGTTGATGGGCATTAAAGGGACTGATGGACGCTCCTATGTCTCGCAGTAGCTGTACTCTAGCCTTAACAATAAATGCTGACTGTCCAAATGCTTCGTGGAATTTGATTCCGTGGTAGCTTGGGTCAGGGTCTGTAAATTCGGGAAACCTGTCATTGCTCCAATCAAATTTCCCCGAGTCCACAATTACACCACCTATGCTAGTTCCATGGCCGCCAATAAATTTGGTAGCCGAATGGATCACAATATCTGCGCCAAAGTCAAAGGGCTTGCACAGGTAAGGCGTAGCCACTGTGTTATCTACAATCAGAGGAACTCCAGCTTCATGAGCTATTTGGGCTACTTTCTCTATATCCAAAACGTTAAGCTTAGGGTTACCCATGATTTCTCCATATACAGCTTTTGTCTTTTCGTTAATAGCTTCTCTAAAGTTTTCAGGGTTATCAGGATCTACAAGCCTAACCTTGATTCCCATTTTGGGCAAGGTGTGGGTAAATAGGTTATAGGTGCCACCGTAGAGGCTGTTAGCCGCAACGATTTCATCCCCAGCCTTAGCTAGATTGAGTATTGCTAGAGTTTCTGCTGCTTGTCCTGAAGCTACTGCTAAAGCTCCAACCCCACCCTCTAATAGGGCTATCCTCTTTTCAAAAACGTCCGTGGTAGGATTCATAATCCTAGTATATATATTTCCCGGTTCTTTTAAGGCAAAAAGATTAGCTGCATGCTCACTACTTTCAAAAGCATAAGAAGTAGTCTGGTAAATAGGTACTGCCATTGAGCCAGTTGTAGGGTCAGGCTGCTGGCCTCCATGTACTGCTAGGGTATCTAACTTTAAGTTTTCTTCTTTGGTCATCAACATTACCTCCTCATTTATTTTTGGTAAACAAAAAACCTCTTCTTAGATAAGAAGAGGGTGGTTGTACTTAGCAAAAAGCCTCTCTTATCTCCCAGGTATACACCTGCAGGATTTGGCACCATTGCTCATGTGAGCCGGTTGCCGGGTTTCATTGGGCCAGTCCCTCCACCTCTCTGGATAAGAAAACGTATGTGTTTTTCAGTAGTATATCAATACTAGACGCTTATGTCAACCTATTTTGAAAGAAAAAATAAAGTCGGACTAGCCGACTTTAGATTATAATGCATATGAGTCCACCACTGCCATCATTGACAATGCGCTGCAGTGTATCCTGCAGTTTGGTCTGAGCGTTGTCTGGCATGCGATATAGTTTGTTCTGAATACCCTCACGAACCAATTCATGCAAGGACTTTCCGAAAATATTGGATTCCCAAATTTTTGTGGGGTTTTCTTCAAACTCATTCTCAATGTATCTAACCAGCTCTTCACACTGCTTCTCAGTGCCAATAAGCGGTGTAACTTCTGTGTTTATGTTGGCTTTGATTATGTGTAAAGAAGGCGCACTTGCCTTAAGCTTTACTCCAAATCTGCCCCCTGTTCTAATTAGCTCAGGCTCATCTAAAGTCATTTCATCAACTTGTGGTGTGACAACTCCATAGCCATGCTCTTCCACTTCATGGAGTGCCTGGGCAACTTTGTCGTATTCACGCTTAGCCACACTTAGCTCTTTCATGAGGCTCAATAGGTGATGCTCCCCTTCAATCTCAAAGCCACTTACCTCTTGCAATACCTTATAGAATAGTCCTTCTGATTCTTTTAGGTCAATTGAAGCTACTCCCGTTCCTAGATCCATATTAGTCAAGTTTACTGCCTTAACAAATTCATAGACACTCAGGTTCTCTAGAGCATAATCTATATCCCTAAGCCTTTTAACTTGCCCCACGCTTTCTTTAACAGCTGTTTCAAACTGCTCTTTCAGCCAATGACTGTACTCTAATTCTTCCACCCACTTTGGCAAACTAATGTTTACCTCTTTGACTGGGAATTCGTAGAGACTTTCTTCTAATACCTTTAGAATGTCATCTTCTGTTAGGTTGAGGCAATCTATTGGCAACACTGGCACATCATATTTTTCCTCTAGCTCACCTGCTAGCTCTGATACTTGAGCACTATAGGGGTTTGTTGAGTTTAGGATAACTAAAAATGGTTTATTTAGCTCTTTTAGCTCAGCGATTACTCGCTCCTCAGCCTCTTCATAGTTTTCTCTTGGTATGTCTGAGATTGACCCGTCTGTAAGAACGACCAGTCCAATAGTAGAGTGATCTTCAATCACCTTTCTGGTACCTATCTCAGCAGCTTCCTGAAAAGGAATTTCATTTTCAAACCAAGGAGTAGTCACCATTCTCGGGCCATCCTCTTCCTCATAGCCCAGTGCCCCGTCCACAGTATAACCCACACAATCAACTAACCTTACTTTAACTTCTACTCCTTCGCGCACGCTTATTTCTATTGCTTCATTGGGAATGAACTTGGGCTCTGTAGTCATGATTGTTTTGCCTGCAGCACTTTGAGGAAGCTCATCTGTAGCTCTGTCCCGTTCATTCTCTTCTTCAATGTTTGGCAGCACTAATGTTTCCATGAATTTTTTTATGAATGTTGACTTTCCAGTTCGCACAGGTCCTACTACGCCTAAGTAAACGTCACCTCCTGTACGCTCAACAATGTCTTGAAAAATATCTAGTTTCTCCTCCAACACCGTTCCCTCCTTACTATACTATGTTTTCTTTACTACTGGCACACCCTATTACTAACCCAGTTCATCCCTCCCTCATTTCTAATCATATTCATTCTTCCTATTATTGGCACATGTAATTAACAATATATATATATGAGCCTAGTCCTTGATTATTACATGAAAATAATAAAAAAAAGCACGGCATCCGCCGTACTTTGAAAAATTAATTGTTTTCCCATAAGTCTCCTGCTAAACCTATGTCTTCCATCTCATTTGTCTTTACTCGTTCCATTAAGTTTCTAACTGCGGAGCTGGCTTCCTGATCTGCAAATAATATACTATATAATTCCTCTACAATAGGCATTTCCACTTGATATTGCTGTGCCAGCTTGTAGGCTGCTTTGGTAGCGTTTACTCCTTCAACTACCATTCCTACTTCTTCTAGCGTCTGGTTCAAAGTTTTTCCCGAGCCGATGCAAATTCCGGCCCTTCTGTTGCGGCTATGAGCACTTGTGCATGTTACAATTAAATCTCCCACACCACTTAGTCCCGCAAAGGTCAATGGGTTGCCACCCATGGCTACTCCTAATCTTCCGATTTCAGCAATTCCCCTAGCTATAAATGCCGCTTTTGTATTATCACCAAAGCCTAAACCGTCAGAAATCCCCGTCCCCAATGCAATAACGTTCTTCAATGCTCCACCTAATTCAACTCCAACCAAGTCGGGGTTTGTATATACACGAAAACTAGAACAGATAAATAAATCCTGCACGAACTCTGCGGTTTTCTTGCTTTTAGATGCAGATACTACTGCAGTGGGCATTTGCTTCACTACTTCCTCCGCATGGGATGGACCTGATAGCATTGCAAAGTTATTCTCAGATCCCGGCAGGACTGTAGCTGCCACCTGACTCAAACGCTGAAGTGTCCCTACATCAAATCCCTTAGCAGTATTTACAATAACTGTACTTTCATTTAAAAGGGGCTTAATTTGTTCTAAATAGTCTTTAACAGTATGGGATGGCAAGCTCAAAACAATTACTTCCGAACCTGACACTACCCGCTCCAAATCAGTATCACATTCTAAGCTCAAGGGCAAGTTGGCCCCTGGTAGGTATTTCTTATTTGTGTGTTCAGTATTTATCTCCTGACTGGTGGCTTCACTTCTAGCCCATATTTTTACTTTTTTCCCCTTGTTGCACAGAAGTGTTGCCAGCGCAGTCCCCCAACTACCTGCACCTAATACGGAAACGTCAGTCATTGATTCCCCTCCCAGCTACTTGATTTTTAGTTCATTTCCTGCAAGCAAGCGCTTGATATTTGGTATATGTCTGTATATTACAAATATAGCGGCAGCAGTACCAAAAGCAGTTATAAGTAACGGCTCTTTAAAGTAAATCATCAGCATGGGCACAAGGAAAGCACCTACTATGGATGCTAATGATACATATTTAGTTATGAGAACGATAGCAAGCCAAAAGAAAAAGGCAATTATTATTACTTTAGGTACTAGGGCCATTACCACACCTGCTCCTGTGGCTACACCTCTGCCTCCTTTAAATTTCATAAAGATAGACCAGTTGTGCCCCACAATAGTTACAAGGCCCACTAGAATAGCAACTCCCACTTCCCCCATGTACATTGCATATAGGGTGGGGAAAAAACCCTTGAGGAAGTCACCCAATAAAACTAATGAAGCGGGGCCTGCTCCCAATATTCTAAAGGCATTTGTCGTTCCAATATTACCACTACCGTGCTTAGTTATATCAATCTTTTTGATATGCTTTCCCACTATGTAGCCAAAGGGGATTGCCCCTACAAAGTATGCAATTATGAGTATTAGAACTGTGCTCAGAAATTCCATCTTATTTCCCCTTTACTCTTTTCTTTTCCTTATGGCAAATCTAATCGGTGTTCCTTGGAAGCCAAAGTGTTCTCTGATGTTGTTTTCAATATACCTCTGATATGAAAAGTGCATCAATTCAGGGTCATTTACAAAGATGATAAACTTTGGCGGATTAGTTGATGCTTGGGTACAAAATAGTATTTTTAACCTTCTACCTTTATCCGTAGGAGGTGGCGTTATATGGGTTATATCTCTGATTAGGTTGTTTAGTACACTAGTATTAACCCGATATGAATGCTGCTCTGCCACAAAGTTCACCAGTTCGCTAATTTTTGTTACTCGCTGCCCAGTTAGTGCAGATATGTAAAGGATAGGAGCATACTTCATAAAGCCCAGCTCTTCTCTAATGTGCTCATCAAACCTGTTCATGGTGTTGCCTTCTTTTTCGATTAGATCCCATTTGTTTACTATAATCACAGCAGCTCTTCCCGCCTCGTGAGCATATCCTGCAACTTTCTTATCCTGCTCGGTAACACCTTCAGATGCATCTATGACCATTAGGACCACATCAGATCTGTCTATTGCCTTGATAGATCTAATTACACTATATCTCTCGGTAACATCATCTATTTTGGCCTTTCTTCTCATTCCCGCAGTATCAATTAATAGATACTTTTGCCCATCTACCTCAAATTCAGTGTCGATGGCATCCCTAGTGGTTCCGGGAATATTACTGACTATCACTCTCTCTTCCCCTAGGAGCCTGTTTACCAAGGAGGATTTGCCCACATTAGGCTTACCTATAACTGCAATTTTGATTGTGTCCGGATCTATGTCCTCTTCCTGCTCTGAGGGCATATGGGCTATTGCTTGGTCTAGTAGATCCCCAATATTTAATCCATGAGTTGCAGAGATGGCTACGGGCTCGCCTAGAGCTAGCTGGTAAAAATCATATAGTAACTCTTCGTGCTTCTTATCTTCAATTTTGTTCACCGCCAATATTACGGGCTTTCTACTTCTCCTAAGCATTGCTGCTACTTCTTCATCCTCTGAGGTTTTTCCCGTCTGACCGTCCACCACAAATATGATGACCTCTGCCTCTTCTATAGCTAGTCCAGCTTGCTTTTTAACGTTACCCATAAAAGCATTGTCTGACTTATATTCGATTCCACCTGTATCCACAACTGTAAAGCTCCTGTCTAGCCAGGTAGCATTGCGATACAGCCGATCCCTAGTTATACCGGGCTTATCGTCAACTATTGCCACCCTTCCTCCAGTTATTCTATTAAATAAGGTAGATTTGCCCACGTTGGGCCTCCCCACAATTGCTATAATCGGTTTTGCCATTATTTTACCTCCAATTCTAATCTCAAAGCACGGCTTAAGCTGTCTCCGGTTGAAGCTACTACTACAATCTTAAAAGGGTATTTTGCTTGTAAGTCTTCCACTGTTACATCATCTAAGAATAGGTCTTCTCTATCCTTTAACATTATATCGGGTATAAAAACTACATCGCCTTCTTTTAGGGAATTGTCCTTTGCCAGATTGTTTAGCTTTTCACCCACATCTCCTCCAGTTACAAGTCCTGTCACTGTAATCTTTTCCCCAAAGTACCTGTTCTCCACTGGCTCTATCATCACATTGATGCTTAAATTCTCTCTTAGCCAGCTCACAATGGGACTCAATGATTTTACTCCCAGTTCTCCAGTTACAATTGCCACCCGCTTCTCAGTGGTTAATTCCACTTCAGTAAGTAGATGTCGCTCTTGTTGGAAGTCATCCCAAAGCTTACGCACTAATCCAATCCCATTTTCCAGTTGTGAATAATCACTGCCGTAATAGCTAACACTGGGTATGTCCTCTTTGGCCCTAAAGAAAAATTCATCTGCTGCATATACCAGGTTCTGGCCTGTTTTAGCTAGCATCTGCTGTTGCCATTTTGCTATAGTTTCTATTACCCTTTTACTTTCATCAGGAGTAAAGGGACGCAAAGCTGCCAATTTTTCTCTAAAATTAGTCAGACCTACTGGCACAACTGCAACACTGAGAATGTGGGGCTGTAATGCCGCTAAATCACCTAGTGTTTGCTCTAAAACTTCCCCATCGTTGACTCCTGGAACTAGTACAATCTGTGTGTGAAGATCTATTTCTGCCTCGGTCAATCTCTTTAATAATCCGATTATGCCCTTCCCGCATGGGTTGTTGAGCATGTTTTCCCTTACTTGTCCATCTGTTGCATGGACTGAAATGTATAAGGGAGACATCCGATACTGAATAATACGCTCTAAGTCTTTTTCATCCAAGTTGGTCAGAGTAATATAATTTCCATGGAGAAAGGAAAGCCTGTAGTCATCATCTTTCACGTATAAGCTTTTCCTCATCTTTCTTGGCATCTGGTCAATAAAACAAAAAATGCATTTGTTTTGACATTTTCTAATCCTATCAAATACCGCACTTTCAAAGTTAATTCCCAAATCTTCATCTAAATCCTTTTCTATTTCAAAAAGCCATAACTCCTCACCTTGCAGTACTTCAAGCTCTATGTATTCCTCTGCTATTGCATATCTATATTCGATCAAGTCCACCACTGGTTTTCCGTTTATAGCCACAATCCGGTCTCCAGGATTTATGCCCAGCTCCTCAGCAATACTATCTGCCGCCACATGGTGTACTTCTGGGTATTCCAATTTTGACAAAATGACACCTCGTTTCTATAACTCTCCCATAATTATCTAATAAGAGCTATCATAAGTCAAGTTGTGGTTAAAGAGTCTAGTTTGATGTTCTCTTTTAGTAGCTTTAGCTTCATTTCATCTATCCTCTGCTCTAAACTAGATGCTCTCAGCTTAGAGAATAGTGTTTGTGCTAAACTATAAAGTGTAAACTTAAGCTGCTCATCACAGGACACTTTGATAAATGAAAATTGATTTTCTAGGTTGTAGATTGTGCAAAAGCTGTTTACCACCTTTGGAATCAGCTGTACGTCTTTCTTGCTCCAAAAGCAGTAAATCTGATTTCCATCCCGATCTGCACCTACAAAGATTAATCTTCCCGCTTGTTTTTCAATCTGCTCTTTCAACTCATTACTTAGTTCTTTTTTCAAATAAAAGGCAGCCGCCAATTTGCATTGGAGGCTGTCTGTTCCCAAGATGATATAGTTCATAATCTCAATTCTCCTGTTCTAGCTGTTTTTTTGTTTGGTGTACGATTTTCACAAAATCCATGTGAGCTTTTTTAGTACCATATAACACCAAAGGTCTGCCAATCCAGGTTAATCTCAGTTTTCTAGATAAGTACCCACCAAGCCTCATATATATATTTACCCCACTTAAAGTACCTACAATTATTAGATTTGCTTGTACTTTATTTAGCTTCATGAAGTCCTCTAAAAATGTTTCAAAATCACTATCTAATCCCCGTCTGCCTACAATATAAACTTCATTACCCATATTATCTGTACCTATATGCTTGATAGTTCCGTGATCATCATTTTCTTGTTTATCGTAAAAAGGCGTATCTATCAATTGCTTGCTAGTGGGTACAGATTCCTCTGGAAGCATTCCCAAGTGAATTGCCGCTGCAGTTACAGATGAGTGAGCCCCGCCAAAGCAGTGATATATGATTTCCATCTTAGTGCCTCACTATTATGTAGGTTCCGTTTTCTAAATCGTGAGCCATGCCCCTCAAGATTCTGCTAAAGTAGAGCGCTAGTCGTTGTTGTTCTTCATCTGACTCTACAACAAATATTGGTGCCCCACCATAAATTTTATCTTTTTTTTTGGTGATAACTGCTAAAATACTTCCTGTTATCTCCGTCATATCTCATCCCTCCTATTTAATCTGAGGCTTTTCTGCCAATTTTGCTTTGAAGAATCTTGCGCTGAGAGCTCTCTAAAACTGGCGTGGATTTAACCGCTTCGATTACACATTCCACATCGGGTTCATTGGGCAAGATGAATAGAAAAACCTCTCCAGTATCTATATTTTTTCGAACTAGAGGTGACCATTCCTGTTCTCCTTCTTCTAGCTTAGTTCCAACTAGGTTAGCTACTGTATGAACAATAGCTTGTCTTTGTCCAAGATCATCTAAGGTGGCTCTCGCATTGTCATCCTTTGGTTTCATTTTCACCGCTATAGCCTCTTTAAGCAGTTTCTCTCTAGCCTCAAGAAGACCCACATTCATTATTATGATACCACCCACATTTAGCATGGCCCCTTCAAATTTAAAATCAGCTTCCTCTACATCTGCAATATCACCCACAGACTGTCCTCGCATGGCATAGATTAAGAACATTAAAAATAATCCCCCAGCGATTAAGGAATGGGGCAGCCCGTAAACGAAATAAATCAATGAAGCTACCAAAGAGGTGCCAATCACTAGATAATTCCTGGTTTCAAACACCTTTGCTATTCCTTCAATATAGTCTGTTCCCCTGGGTATCAATTCTTTCTCATCTAACTTATTTAAGGTTTCCCTTTCGATATTTCTAATATCTCTAAACTGCTGGGCTGCTAAAGTGAGGAATGTTACAGCCACAAAGTCTTCTGCTGCTATGGCAGGTATAGCTACTGCCCCTAGGGCAGCAGCCATAAAGCCAAGAGAAATATGAGTAATATATCCATGGGGATAACTGGGATATTGTCGATAGTCTACTTTTAACATTATAGTTCTGGCAAATACACCAAAGGCAATCCCGATTATTACGGTTGCTACTGTCTGATCCATAAACTCTATCCCTTCTTAACCAAATTTCTTTCTCTACTTATCCTCATCCTTATTTTCTTTGTGATCTGGCTTTTTATTATTCTCAATATCAAAGGCCTTTTTGTTAATAGATGATTCGTACACGTTGGCTCGCTTGTATTTTTCTTTATCTCTTTTCGAACCTAAAAAGTTAGCCCACTCACTTCCTGTTAGCTGCTTTAGCTTTTCTGATGCTCCAGAGAAACTTCCTGTACTCACTAAGAGGAAAATCCCCCCTGCTAATAGGGATAATCCGATAATCCAGCCAATTGAACGATAATCTCCTCCAGAAGCAGGTGCTTGAGGTGCTCCTCCAGCTTCTATTCCTAGAACCTTAGGTAGTGCCTCTGCAAAAAGGATTACACCCCTTTCTGCCTCTTCCTTGCTTGTTACATGAGTACCCGCTTCAATTAAGGTGGACCTAGGGTGCATGTCCTGATTGTAGTTTCCTCTACCCATGAAAATACCGTGCATTAAACCTGGATATAATTCATCTGCCGCTGCCTTTAGTTGCTCGGCAAATTCTCTATTAGCTTCGATATTTTGGTTCTGCCTTCCCACAACAAGCCTAATTTTTGATACCTGCTCCCCATTAATTTCTGCAGTATAAAAGTCCGGGTCGGGAACAGCATCTCGGTGCACGTCTACAATTGCAATAGGCTGTTCTTCTAACAGACCGGCTACTGTTCTTCTAGACCTGTGGTATGCGTTAGAGTCGTGGGGCTCGTGGGGATCTGTATTCAAAATTGTTTCTATACCTATTTCATTAAGTTTATTACTTAATATTTCCCCCACTTCTACTATGCCCCCTTGAGCATCGCCACCCTCAGCTTCTATAAAAGGTTCTCCTTCATCTGGCACGTAGGATTCTGCTGTATGAGTGTGATAAATGGCTATTACAGGGTTTTCTTCTCCTTGAACAGGAACTGCTCCAGTAACAGGCATTTCTGGTTCTCGCATGCCACTCCAATTCATTTCAATATCTCCGATGTATTTGGCATGGGCTGTATCTCCCTCGATACTAATCACTCGGTAATGCCTGTTGTCCGCAGAAATAAATTCGTCCCCTTCATAAACCATTCTAGCTGTCTTATCTAAGACATTGCCCTCTTCATCAACAATGGTAAAGTAGCCGTCCTCTCGCTCCACTTCATAAACTCCTAAGTCAGCTATTTCTGGTATTTGAATTGTAGTTGTATAGGTTGCATTATATCCCAATGATATTACACCAGCCATTAAGAGCACTAGTCCCAGCAATCTAAGCTTATTTCTCATCCTTTTCACCTCCATCTTTTTTCTCATCTTTTCCCTTTATTTCAGGTTTACGCAATGCGCTTAAAAGTTCTTTAGGTCTGCCTTCTGTTTTGGGGCCACCTTGAATTCTTTCTCGAGTCTCCCCAACCACTTCTGCTAATAGCACTGCCAATATACCACTTAAGACAATGCTGTCAAATATACCTGCACCTCCAATGCTCACCACACCAGAGATATTGTTAACAGATAAGAAGATGTAATTTACCACATCTAGTGCAAGTACTCCTAAAGTGGCAGCGATAAAAGCTGATCTTCTTGACCTTCCAGCAATATATGCCACTGTTCCAGCGATAATTGGTACTATGTAAATTGGGTCAATTATTGCTCCTGCCCGCCCTGGGTCCGCATCACTTATAAATCCAGAGTAGTACACTGCTATAGCTGTCACTACTGTAGCCACAATGGCTCTTATCCTCTCCTTGGTGGTACCAGCTTTAGTCAATAGGTATATGGCAAGGGCCACTGGGATAATTGCTCCACCAAGGTTAATAGATGTTTCGATTTGCCCGGTTGCAATAGGTATATTGATAAAGCTACCAATCATTATTGCCACTATAATAGCAAGGGCTGCCCTATCGGTAAGTCTCATTCTGTCTAAAACTCTCTGTCCAACTCCTACGTAAATCAAAACTGCAACTATAAATAGTGCTATCATACCAATCGGAAAATTCATTTTTGTTAAAACTCCTTTCTACCCTTTTGTTTGTATATACTTCCCCGACTTAAAGGTTCATATACAAAAAAAGAAATGCATTCATATGAACGCATTTCTTTTAGCAAAGCGGGTAGAATCTATCCCCCTTGCATCAAGCCACTCTTTTGTTTGTCCCCTGATTATGAGAGGACATTTTTTGAAGTTCTCAAGTTTTGAAATTCCTGTCAAAGCCATGGTCAATTTTATATCCAGTATCCACGACTTTATTAGCTCTATAATTTTTCTAGAATCCTCTGCATTGTATGCTTCTCGCAAAAAGGGCATTGCAGCCCCTGCCATGTCCGCTCCAAGAGCCAAGCTCTTAGCTACGTCTTGACCGTCTATGAGGCCACCGCTTGCAATCACCTTTATGGGAAGGCCTGAGGTAACCCCCTCTATTAACGAGGGTACTGTGGGTATTCCCCAGTGGTGCCACCGCTCAGATAGCTTAGTCTGCCTGCGATTGTTTTCTATTGTGGCAAAGTTGGTGCCGCCTGCACCACCCACATCCACATATTCAATGCCCAGTCCATAAAGCTTTATCAGTACATCTCGAGACATACCAAATCCCACTTCTTTTACAATTATGGGCACGTTTACTTGTCTTGTTATTGCACCTATATTCTCTAGAATTTGGGAGAAGTCCCTGTCCCCTTCGTCCATCAATAGCTCTTGAGCTATATTCAGGTGCAACTGTACCCCATCGGCACTAATCATATCTACAGCTTCAGCTACCATTTCTGGATCTGAACCTGCGGACATATTGGCCAAGACCAAACCCTCAGGGTTTTCTGTTCGCACCACTTCAAAGGTGTGCTTCATTTGAGGGTCTTCTAGGCCCATAGTCTGAGAACCTAATGCTATCCCAATCCCCGTTTCCCGGGCAGCTATGGCTAATTTTTTGTTGATGTCATAGCTGATATCTGCACCCCCGGTTATGGCTTCTATTAGCAGAGGTGCACTTAGACGCTTGTTCAAAAAGGTCTTCTCTGTACTGATATTATTTATGTTTGATTGAGAAATAGCGTAATGTATAAATTCTATATCCTCAAAGCCAGTTGTCTTTGGCCCACTATCAATTTCCATGGCTATTTGGAGGTGTTCCGCTTTCCTCCTCCTTCTCAGTTCAGCCTTACTTCTTGTCATCTTTCTTAGCTTCTTTTAATATGTCCCCGAACAAATCGCCTAGTGTTACTCCAGTTTCTCCATCCTTATTGTCTTGATTGTCCATATATGTTTTTACTTCATCGCTTTTTTTACTTTCAACAGCTTCCTTAATACTTAGACTAATTCTTTGCTCTTTTTCATCCACACCTAGAACTTTTACCTTTACCTCTTGTCCCACTTCTAATGCCTCATCTGGTGTTCCAATGTGCTCTTGTGAGATTTGTGAGATATGAACTAGTCCTTCAACCCCAGGCTCTAATTCTACAAAGGCGCCAAATGGAGCAAGTCGCATAACCTTACCAGTTAGCACAGATCCTTCTTTGTACTTATCTGCTACGCTGTTCCAAGGATTATCTTTAAGCTGCTTAAGGCCTAAGGAAACTTTACCCTTATCCTGGTCAACTTTGATTACAAATACATCTAGTTCCTGGCCTTCACTTAATACTTCTTTAGGGTGATCTACTCGACCCCAGGAAAGCTCAGAAACGTGAAGCAGTCCATCTACCCCACCTAAGTCAACAAAAGCTCCAAAGTCAGTTATTCTTTGAACAGTGCCCTTCTTTACTTGTCCCTCTTCAAGAGCTTCCCAAGTCTTCTCTTTTGCTTTTTCGTGCTCTTCATCTAGTAGTACTTTTCTAGAAACTACAACTTTGTTATTTTCTTTATCAAACTCAATTATCTTTACCTGTAGTTTTTGACCCACAAATTGTTCTAGATTATCTACATAACCTCTATCTACTAAAGACGCAGGTAAGAAACCCTTTATCCCTAAGTCTACAAGAATACCACCTTTAACTACGCTTAGAGCTTCTGTCTCCACAACAGACTTTTCTTCAAAGAGCTGCTCTACCTTATCCCAAGCAAGCTTGCGGTCAGCTCTCTTTTTTGACAGAATAGGATTTCCTTCTTCGTTTTCTACCTTAATAATGTAAACTTGAATTTCATCTCCCACAGCTACTTCTGTAGAAGGATCATCTACATTTTTTAGAGAAACTTCGGTTTTAGGGATTATTCCTTCTGACTTTCCTCCCACATCAACCATTACATCATTTTCTGTTACTTGTACTACTTTTCCGGTGATGATGTCACCTCTAGTTAATTCTTTCAAGTTAGTTTCCATTTCATTCATTTTTTCAGCTACCTCCTCTAGTATCCAACCTGGTGTAGACGCTCCAGCAGTTATCCCCACTGTTTGAGCACCATGGAACCAGTATTTTTTTAACTCTTTAGCATCTTCTATATGATAGGTTGTAGAACCTGAATTTTTGCAAATTTGGGCTAGTTTCTTGGTGTTAGAACTGTTTTTCCCACCTACTACTAGCATTACATCTACCTGCTTAGCCAATTCTACTGCAGCTTCTTGCCTCTGCTTGGTGGCATCACAGATAGTATTGCATATTTCCAACGTTTTACACTTACCTCGCAATATCTCTACCACTTGATTAAAGTTCTCCGCCGTCTGGGTCGTTTGAGCTATCAACGCTACTTTGTCCATATTAGGCAACTTTTCAGCTTGTTGTGGATTCTCTACAATAAAAGCATTGGAGCCTGCCCACCCGTAAATACCTTGAACTTCAGGATGCCGCTCATCTCCTAGAATTGCAACTTTGTATTGCTCTTCCCCGTATTTTTGAGCCAGCCTCTGGGCCTTCTGAACAAAAGGACAGGTTGCATCGTAAATTTCGATGTTTAGTTTACTGGCCTGGTCCATCACTTCAGGAGCTACACCATGAGATCTAATTATCAGCCTCTGATTCTCTGCAGAGTCAAGATTGTCTAAGGGCTTAACGTTTTTCTTCTCCAATCTCTCTACTGCTTGTGGATTATGTATAATAGGACCATAGGTAAAGAGTTTTTTCTTTCCTTTTTCGCTGGCATCCTCAGCTATTTTCATAGCTCGCTCTACACCAAAACAAAACCCAGCACTTTTTGCAAGAATTACTCTTATGATAAACCACTCCTCTTCTATAAACACCAGCACCATTATTTTGTGGATTTGCCTCAAATAATATTATTATTCTCTAAAAAAACAGTATATCCTTCCTAATTCTAATAAAAGTTAACTTATTTGTTTGATTAAACTTTCAACTTCCCCCTGAAGCCTCTGTGTCAGAGCTTTTGCCCGAGCTGAGGTGCGCTGTTCTTTTTCTTCTTTTGTTTCAGTAATTGGTTTACCAAAGGCAATTGTAATAGTACAGCCCTTTAC
This sequence comes from Desulfitispora alkaliphila, assembly GCF_050433185.1. NCBI lineage: Bacteria > Bacillati > Bacillota > Desulfitisporia > Desulfitisporales > Desulfitisporaceae > Desulfitispora > Desulfitispora alkaliphila. The sequence goes on along the minus strand of NZ_JBNPXS010000010.1, from coordinate 55,758 downwards.
CTTTTTTATTTTATCAGTGCCAACTAAAGCTGTGGGAATAATGGTATTGTTTGCCTTTAGGGCCAACATAGCTGCTCCTGTCTGAAAGGGTTTCAGCTCTCCCGTTGTGCTTCTAGTGCCTTCAGGAAAAAGTCCCAAAATCTTGCCTTCTTCTAAAATATTGTTTGCCATCTTCATGGCCTGCCTGTCCCCTTTGCCCCGTTTTACTGGGAATGCTCCCAGTCTCTTGATTACAAAGCTAAGTAGGGGTATCTTAAATAGTTCTTCTTTAGCCATATAGTACACTTGCCGTTTGGGAATTGCATAGGACAAAACAACAGGGTCCCACAGACTGATGTGATTAGCAATAAGAACTACAGGTCCTTTTTCAGGAATGTTTTCCAATCCCTTTACTTCTACTTTATAAATCGACTTAAAGATAGGCGAAAAGGCGTATCTCAAAAATGTATATAACAAACTTCTAAACCTCCCCTTTGTTAATTATGGACACCACTTTAGCCTTTACTTCTTTAATATTCAGTTCACTGGTGTCGATAATCACTGCATCTTCTGCTGGCATGAGAGGGGATACTTCTCTTTCAGTATCAATTTTATCTCTCTTTATTATCTCAGCTTCTACTTCTGCTAATGGCTGATAATGCCCTTGGCTTTCCAGCTCCTGATGCCTCCTCTTAGCTCGCTCAGAACTTGAGGCAGTAAGAAATATTTTGTATTTGGCTTCGGGAATAACACAGGTTCCCGTATCCCTACCGTCTAAGATTACTCTCTCTTTCTGGGCTATTTCCCTTTGGGTTTTAACTAACTCTTGGCGTACGCTAGGGATTTTAGCCACTGCAGATACATTGGCACTAACTTCTGGCATTCTAATTTCTGCAGTAATGTCAACTCCCTGACAAAAAACTTTTTGTCCCCCTTGGCTACACTGAAAGGTTATATCCATCTCCTTAGCCATTTGGGTTAGCTTTTCATGATCTGCTAAATTTATCTTTGCTTCTAGTGCTTTATAGGTTAATGCCCTATACATAGCTCCTGTATCAAGATGCACCCAGTTCAATTCCTGAGCTAATTCTTTAGCTATAGTGCTTTTACCTGACCCCGCAGGTCCATCAATTGTTATGACTTCAAGCCTTTTCATTAGTTCAGCTCCCTTCACTCTGGAATAATTTTAGCATAATGCTCTGATTTTTCAAGTCACATCTTAAACGGGAAAAAGCGACCTGCTAGTCGCTTTAAGGATTAACTGAAGCTAATTGTTCAAAAAAATCGGAAAACGATATGTTAATACAATCTACATTATTAATAACAGTGGGCTTAGAGTTCTTGAGTCCAGCTACCGCCATAGCCATTGCAATCCTGTGGTCATCATAACTCTCTAAATGGGCGGTAAGATTAAAACCCTCTTGCCCATCTATAATCAAGCCATCAGCTAAGATTTCTACTGTAATACCTAACCTTGTCAGGTTTTCTGCTAGGGCAGCCAAGCGATCAGTCTCCTTAACCCTCAATTCAGCTGCATCTCTGATTACTGTTTCCCCTTCAGCTACAGCAGCAGCTACGGCTATAATAGGGATTTCATCAATTAACCTGGGAATCAGTGATCCACTTATCTCAACGCCTTTAAGCCTCGCTGATTTCACTAGGATATCTGCAACGGGCTCATTTCCCTCTTCCCTCTGATTGTAGAGCTCCACCGAGCCCCCCATTTCCCTTAAAACTTGGATTATACCTGAGCGGGTCTTGTTAACGCCTACATTTTTTATAATTAGTTCCGAATTGGGAACAATGGATGCTGCAACCATAAAAAATGCTGCCGATGATATGTCTCCCGGAACAGTTAGCTTACTACCTTTTAAAGTGCTAGCTCCACTCACTGAAATTTTAGTTCCACAAGTATCAACTTTGGCGCCAAAAAAATCAAACATAAGCTCTGAGTGGTTTCTAGAAGGTGAAGGTTCTGTTATTTCTGTAGTTCCCTGGGCATTTAATGCTGCCAGCATAATTGCTGATTTAATTTGTGCACTGGCAACGGGAGTTTTGCAGGAAATTGGTTGTAGCTGTCTACCGCGGATAGAAATAGGAGCTTTATTGCCCTGGTCTCTACCTTCAATTGTGGCTCCCATCATGCGCAGGGGTTCAGCTACTCGCTTCATAGGTCTATTAGATAAGGATTTGTCACCTGTTAAAATCGAATGCATCTCTTGTCCTGCTAACACACCTAGCAACAAACGCATGGTTGTGCCAGAGTTACCTGCATCTAATATCTCTCCTGGCTCCTTTAACCCTCTTTTACCAACACCGGTAATATGTACTCTGCCCTTGGAAGCATCCACATGGATTGGTACTTCCATTTTTCGAAAACAATCAATGGTGCTAAGGCAATCTTGGGCCATTAGATAGTTGTCTATTTCTGTTTTTCCCTCAGCTAGTGCTCCTAAGATGACGCTGCGATGGCTGATGGATTTGTCTGGTACAATTGTAATTTCTCCTCTAATTCCCTTTGATGCTTCCATTGTTGTTTTATTCCCCATGTCAATTACTCCTTAATTACAGTCTAGTTTTTAGCTATTCCCTTTTTTCCAGATGCTACTGCAACTTTTTCGCACTGTTCTAATAATTCTTTAAAATGAGAAGGTGTTAATGACTGATCTCCGTCGCATAGTGCCTCCTCAGGCCTTGTATGGACTTCAATCAACAAACCATCTGCTCCCATAGCCACCGCCCCTTTACTAACAGGTGTAACTAACTCTCTAATCCCAGTTCCATGACTGGGATCTACAATCACTGGTAAATGGGTCAATGATTTGACTATAGGTACTGCTGCTAAATCTATTGTGTTTCTAGTAAAGTTCTCAAAGGTTCTAATACCTCTTTCGCAAAGTATTACCTGTTCATTACCTGATACCATTATGTACTCTGCCGCTAATAACCACTCTTGAATGGTAGCTGCTAAACCACGCTTTAAAAGCACAGGTTTTTTCGCCTTTCCCGCAGCCATGAGCAGGGGGAAATTCTGCATATTCCTGCTCCCTATTTGCAAGATATCTGCATATGGCTCCACAGAGGATATATCTCCTGGATCCATAACCTCAGTAACTATGGCCATCCCAGTTTCCTCTTTGGCTTCTGCCAATAGCTCTAAGCCTTTTGTACCCAAACCCATAAAAGCATAAGGTGATGTACGCGGCTTAAATGCTCCTCCTCGCAATATGGGTACTCCAATCTGCTTAAGCTCGCTGGCTATTTCCACCAGTTGTTCTTTGTTTTCTACAGCACATGGACCTGCCATGGGCACAACCTGATCTGCTCCTATCTCAATATCATTTACGAGAATAACCGTTTTGTGGTCTTCACTTTTTTTTCTAACTAACTCTATTCCCTTCATATTTCATCACCCCGATGTCCATCTGCAGATATAGCACGCTTTAATCCATTTATTTTTTCGCCAACCTTCTGCAATAGTACATTGCTGTTAGTGCTGTTTTGTTCTATCAAATCAACAATTGCGCTGCCAACAATAACTCCGTCACTGCTCTTGGAAACAGTTTTAGCTATTTGCTCATTACTTATACCAAAACCAACCGCTAAGGGCCTATCAATATATTTTCTAACTTTTATTAGGAATTCCTGCAAATAATCGTCAATATCCTCTCTGATTCCAGTAGTGCCGGTCGCAGAAATGCAATAGACAAATCCTTCACCCTCTGCTGCTATTAGTTTCATCCTCTCATCTGTAGTAGTAGGCGTAGCTAAGGGAACCCAGCAAAGCTCATATTGCCTACATAGATTATTAAATTCTTCATCGTATCCCATGGGTAAATCTGGAATTATCACTCCATGTATCCCGGCTTTAGTAGCCTCTGCTACAAAGCTTTTCTTACCCATCACATATATGGGGTTATAGTAGGTCATTAAAATAATTGGGATACTTATCTCTCCCCTAATTTCACCAATAACTTTTATTATTTCTACCAAATTTACATTCTGCTCAAGTGCTTTTGAGCCAGCTTTTTCAATTATAGGCCCATCTGCCACTGGATCTGAAAAGGGAACTCCGATTTCTACCATATCTGCCCCAGCCTTTTCTGCTTCTTTAATCAATTTCACTGTAGTATCCAAATCTGGGTGACCTGCCATAAAGTAAGGAATTAACAGCTTTTCACCATAGATCTGGGCTCTTTTCGATACCGCTACCACCCTATTCATATACTTTCGCCCCCAATTCCTTGGCTACACTTTCTACATCCTTATCCCCTCTACCTGAAAGACTTACCACAACAGTTTGGTCACTGGTTAACTCAGGTGCAATTTTCATCACCTGAGCTATGGCATGAGCGCTTTCCAGGGCAGGAATAATCCCTTCAAGTCTGCTCAAAGCTACAAAGGCATTTAATGCTTCATCATCTCTGATGGACACATATTGAACCCGGTCTATATCCTTGAGATGACTGTGCTCCGGTCCAACTCCAGGATAATCTAATCCTGCTGAAATAGAGTGAGCTGGCTCAATCTGACCGTGGGCATTTTGCAATACATAGCTTAGAGAACCGTGGAGTATTCCTGGTGCCCCTTTACTCAAAGTTGCTGCGTGCTCCTTTGTTTCCACGCCACTTCCCGCTGCTTCCACTCCAATGAGCTTAACTTCCTTGCTATCTATAAAGGGATAAAATATCCCCATTGCATTACTTCCACCGCCTACACAGGCCACAATATAATCTGGGTCAGCTATTAATTGTTCCTTTGTCTCCTGCCCTATCACCCTCTGGAAATCTCTAACAATCAAGGGGTAGGGGTGGGGGCCTCCTACTGATCCTAACAAATAGTAGCTACTTCTAACATTCTTTACCCAATCGCGGATTGCTTCATTCATGGCGTCCTTAAGGGTTTTGCTACCATTGGCAACGGGAACCACCTTTGCCCCTAACAGCTTCATTCTAAAGACATTTAGCTGCTGCCGCTTCACATCCTCTTCTCCCATGTATATTACACACTCCATGTCAAAAAGCCGCGCTGCTGTGGCAGTTGCCACACCATGTTGTCCCGCTCCCGTCTCTGCAATAATTCTCTTCTTGCCGATTTTCTTTGCTAGCAAAGCTTGCCCAATCGTATTGTTAATTTTATGGGCTCCCGTGTGAGTTAAGTCCTCCCTTTTTAAATATATCTTAGCACCGCCTAGCTTTTCTGTAAGCTTTTTTGCATAAAACAAGGGTGTCGGTCTCCCAACATAAGCCTGCAAATAGTAATTGAGTTCACGAGCAAATTCCTCATTATTCTTATACCTATTGTAAGCTTCTGCTAGCTGGTTTAAAGCTGGTAACAAGGTTTCGGGCATATATTGACCACCATATTCTCCATAAAAGCCTCTCTCGTCAGGCAAACTGTAGCTACTCATAATAAGTTCTCCTAGCTGAGTCTACTATTGCCTTTATTTTTTCATATGATTTCGCCCCATCCGCTGTAGCTCCGCTGCTTACATCTATTGCGTAGGGCCTAACCCTTTCAATTAATTCATCTATGTTATCTGAGTTAATACCTCCGGCAATTATTAGCGGTTTGGCAAGTCTAGCTTTTTCAATCAAATCCCAGTTGAACTTCTTGGCCTTCCCGGGCTGTGACCCATCTAGCAATACTCCACTTACACTATCATATTTGTTTATTAATTCATAGTTTATCTCTTTTTCGATACTGAACGCCTTTATAACTCTTTGAGTAAACTTTCTGCAGTACTCTGGAGCCTCTATGCCGTGAAATTGAAGAATATCTAAATTGCAAAAACTTGAAATTTCCTGAACCACATGCCTTTCTTCATCCATAAACACCCCTGTGGTTGCAATGAAAGGAGGTAGTGTGTTACATATTTCCCTAGCTTTTTCTGGATTGATATGGTTTTTTCCCTTGGCGAAGACAAATCCCAAGGCATCAGCTCCTGCATCAATTGCCACCTGCGCATCCTGAATGCTTTTTATTCCACATATTTTTATATTAATCATAGCTAATCACTCCTCGTCATTTTTCTCAGCAGGGACCGCCTATTTCCTGCGCTAGCTGTAATTAAGCTTTCACCTATTAAAGCTGCATCTACACCGCTATCTATTATGGCATCAATATTATGGTTTGTAATACCACTTTCGCTAATAACTAAAGTTTTATTGGGAATTTCTTGTGCCAGATTTAAAGTAGTTTTGATATTTACCTGAAAGCTGCTTAAATCTCTATTGTTAATCCCAATAATATGAGCTCCTGCATCTAGTGCTCGGTGCAGCTCTTCTCTATTGTGGATTTCTACAACTGAATCCAACTTTAATTCTCGAGCCTTATTGATTAGGAACCTTAGCTTCTGCTGGGGAAGAGCTGCCACTATGAGAAGTACAGCCGATGCCCCCGCTAATCTTGCCTCATAAAGCTGGTACTCATCTATAATAAAATCCTTGCGCAGCAAGGGAAGGTTGGTTCTCACTGCAGCATCCTTTAAATCCTCCAAAGAACCCTTAAAAAAATCTTCTTCAGTTAGGACTGAGATAGCGGCAGCTCCTCCTAGCTCATAATCTGAAACCACCCTTGCTAAATTCAAGCTGTTGATTAAATCTCCTTTGGAGGGGGAGGCTTTCTTGATTTCTGCAATAATATTAAAGTGATTCTTTCCCTTAGCTATTGCTTCTTGAAAGGAATTAGGTGGCAACATGGCCTCAATACGATATTCTAGCTCCTGAATGGGCATTCTTTCTAATTGTTCCAGCTTTTTTACTTGGTAGCTAATAATTGTATCTAGCATAATCACGCGCTCTCCTTACTGCTATATTCTATCAGTTGATTTAGTTTTTTCGTAGCCTTTCCACTGTCTATAATCGCTTCCGCTAAATCCTTGCCATCTTTAAGGTTGCCAACCATTCCCCCAATATATAATGCAAAGGCACTGTTTACTACAACCATATCTCTACATGCTCCTTTTTGACCAGAAAAAACTCTTTTTATAATTTTTGCATTTTCCTCAGCACTCCCACCAGCAATGGCCTCTAAAGGACTTAGCTGTATACCTAGGTTTTCTGGATTAAATACATAGCTTGTGATTTTACCCTCTTTCAGTTCAAAGATATTAGTTGTATCTCCTATACTTATCTCATCAAGGCCATCATTACTGTGTACTACACAGGCGTGCTTTAGATTCAGTCTTTTTAAAACATTGACCACAAGCTCTGCTGTGGAAGCACTATAAACTCCTACTAGCTGTCTAGTTGTGTTAGCGGGATTGGAAAGTGGCCCTAATATATTAAATGCCGTCTTCATCTTAAGCTCTCTTCGAACCGGAGCGACTTTACTCATAGCACTGTGATAATCTTGGGCAAACATAAAGCCAAATCCAAATCGCTCTAAGGACTGTGCCACTTGCCTAGGTGTCATGTGAATATTGACTCCTAGTTTCTCTAAAACATCGGCGCTTCCGCACTTGCTAGTTACGGATCTATTTCCATGTTTAGCTACTTTAAGTCCTGCTGCTGCTAACACGAAGGTCACCGCTGTAGATACATTAAAGGTGTTTTTCCCATCTCCTCCAGTTCCACAGGTATCCACCAAGTCTGCCTTTAGCTCCACTGACAAGGGAACAGGTTTTGCCTTTTGCCTCATGGCATTTACAAACCCCACTATCTCACATTGAGACTCTCCCTTCATCTTTAACCCTACTACTAATGCAGTAATTTGAGTCTCACTTAAACTTCCGCTCAAAATTTGGTTCATAATAAAGTCTGCCTCTTGTTCTGTCAAATCTGTCTTACTCACAACTTTTCCTATTAATTCCTCTACTAACATCTGCTCATCTCCTCTCTTCTCAGCTCTGCTCTATTCAGCTCTTCTAAATCGCATCCTAAGGCCTTCAGTAATACCTTAGCCTTATTACAGGTTTCCATATATTCATTATAGGGATTAGAATCAGCAACAATCCCAGCCCCTGCTTGAACGTAAGCCATCTTATCTTTTATAATAATAGTTCTAATGGTAATACAGGAATTGAGATCCCCATTAAGGGAAAAGTTGCAAATTGCCCCAGCATAAATACCCCTGCGCTCACTTTCAAGCTCACCTATAATATTCATAGCCCTTATTTTAGGTGCTCCAGAAACAGTGCCTGCTGGGAAGGAGCTCTTTACTAAATCATAAGCATTACGCCTATCATCTATTTTTCCTGTTACTAAGGATACCATATGCATAACATGAGAGTATCTCTCAATCTGCATAAATTTTTCCACAGCTACAGTGCCTATCTTGGAAACTCGTCCCAGGTCATTTCTTCCTAAATCTACAAGCATTAAGTGCTCTGCTCTTTCCTTTTCATCAGCTAGTAATTCCTTTTCTAGCCTATTATCCTCTAATAAAGTAGCCCCTCTATGCCTAGTGCCAGCTATGGGTCTTAAGGAGATGTTCTGGTCTTCCTTTTTTACTAAAACCTCTGGTGAGCTGCCTACTATTTTGAAGTCATCAAATTGTAAATAGTACATATAGGGAGAAGGGTTAATCCTTCTTAGGCTTCTGTAAATGTCTAGAGGGGTTGAAGTTAGGCTCACTTCAAACCTTTGAGAGAGGACTACTTGAAAGATGTCTCCAGAGTTTATATATTCCTTGGCCCTAGTCACCATTTTAGAAAATTGGTTAAATGTCAAATTTGATTTAAATTTACTGTTAATTTGGGGAGATATGCTGTCAGAAGTGATTTGATGAGGTTTAGCTAAGGTAGCTTTAACCAAATTAATTTGCTTTTTAATGGCATCGTTGTCCTCTGGCTTTCCCAGGTGAATAATTGTAAGGGTGTTGTATGCGTGGTCAAAAACTAGAATTAGTCTGCATAATACAAAATAGCTTTCTGGAATGTGAGTAGTGGTTTCTGAGGGCATTTGTACTGCTTCATAATATCTAATTGCATCATATCCTAAATATCCAACTACTCCGGCACCCTCTAGGTCCTGGACCGCAGTCATTTCATATCTAGCTAATGCTTTTTCTATTCCCTCTAAAGGGGTAGTATCGATTCTAACTTTCTTCTGTTCAACATCCTTATAGGTGATATCTGCTTTCCCATCTCTAAATTTGTAAGACATCATTGGGTTGAAGCCCAAAAATGAGTAGCGGGCTAAATTCTCACCGCCTTCAACGCTTTCTAATAAATAAATGGGGTCAAATTTTTTAAGCTTTTCCAATACAGTAATAGGGGTTTCTGTGTCAGACGATATCCTTTCCTTTAAGGCAATTATTTTTATTTTCTCACTCATCTCAGCTCGGCTCCTCTCTTCAATAAAAGAATAAAAAAATCCAGCACTCAAATGAGCACTGGCCTTATTCACCACTTGCTAACTCACCTCAGCTCATCTAACTCTCTTCTCATCTCTCATTTCTCATCTTATTTAATTTTAAATAACCTTAACATGTAAAAGTGTTACTGTCAATAATTATTTAGGTCTCTGGCAAAGATTTTGCTTTCCTCAGGTAATTTACTTACGTCACAGCTCTATGACCTAACCCAATGGCAACTTCGTCTAGGTGGAGTAATCCTATGCCAAAGTATACTGCCACGCTAACGTGGTCTTCATAGCGAGCTATGCCAATTTTTCCGCCCACATTTAACCCTACAGCCTTTGTCATAATCTGAGATAGAGCTTCCCGAGTAGCTCCTGCTACAGCTCCTTCCCCAGTGTGATTATCTTTTATTACTCCCTCTCTTTTTGCAGCCACAACTGCCCTTTCAACTATTCTGTTTACCGATGATATAAATTCTCCACCGTAGTCTACTGCTGCAGTTTTGACCTTTGACTTAGCATACTTTTCCTTCAATATTCCCTCTTCGTCTCTGCTCTCTGTTAAAGCCATTTGAATAGCAACAGCTGCTATCTTTCTACTTCCGTACTTGCTCAAGTTGTAACCTCCTCTAATTTTTCTTCAATCCCCTTAGCAGCTAGGTAACCAGTTGAAAACGCTGCTTGAAGATTGTATCCTCCTGTTACACCATCAATATTCATAACTTCCCCTGCAAAATAAATTCCTTCTCTGACCTTTGACTCCATTGTTCTTGGATCAATTTCTTTTAAATCTACTCCACCAGCAGTAACTATGGCTTCTTCTAATGGACGGGTTTTTACTACCGTACATTTTAACTCTGTTAAAGACTGGATTAGCCTATCCCGCTCTGATTTAGTGATTTGGTTTACTTTCTTTTCCGGATCAACCTGGCTTAGTCTTATAATTACAGGTATCAACTTTTGAGGTAACAGTTGCGAAAGTGAATTTTTAAACTGCTTGTTGGCAAATTCCTCAAAATCCCTTAGTATCCTATTATCCAACTGTTCCAGTGTCAAAGCAGGCTTCAAGTTTATATGTAATGGAACTGGACCTTTTTTTAAGCAAACTTGTACTTGGTTACTCAGGGTGAGTACTATGGGACCAGAAATACCAAAGTGAGTAAATATCATTTCACCAAATTGACTGTCAATAGCCTTGCCCTTTGGCCCCACTATGGATAATTGGACGTTTCTCAAGGATAGCCCCTGAAGCTCCTTAGCCCAGTCCTCTGCAAGCTCTAATGGCACTAGGGCAGGACTAATAGGAACAACCCTATGTCCTAAGTCCTCTGCTAGCTTATACCCATCTCCTGTGGTACCTGTCTTTGGATAGGAAGCTCCTCCCGTGGTCAACAAGATTGTTTTGCTTTTTAATATTTTTCCTTTAGTAGTCTCTACTGTATATTGGCTATCAACCCCATCTTTCTTTTTTACCTTTTTAACCCGGTGTTCTAGAAAGATATCTGCCCCACTTTTCTTTAAGTGGAGCTCTAGCTTATCAACCACATCATGAGATTTATCGGTTACTGGAAAGACTCTATTGCCCCTTTCCACCTTAGTTTCTAAGCCTAAATTCTTAAAAAAGCTGATCGTATCATTACTAGTAAAGGAATATATAGCGCTGTACAAAAAGGATCCCTGTTTGCCAAAGGCGTTGATAAATTCCTCTTCATCTCCAGCGTTTGTCAAGTTGCAGCGACCTTTACCTGTTATCAACAACTTTTTTCCCAGAATGCTGTTTCTCTCTAGGAGGGCCACTCTATATCCTCTTTGAGCAACATAGCCTGCAGCAAGCATGCCTGCAGCGCCTGCTCCAATTACTATTAAATCGTATTCTTTATGGTTTTTCAACATAATTTATTAATGTCCCCAATCCTTCAATAGTAACTTCTACTTCGTCCCCATGGTCTAATTGCCCAACTCCAAAAGGGGTTCCAGTTATTATAACATCTCCTGGTAACAGTGTCATTATTTTAGAAATATAACTCACTAAATAGTTTACACCAAATACCATTTGTTTAGTAGAGGAAGATTGCATAACCTTGCCGTTTAATTTAGTAGTAACTTGTAGGTCACTTGCATCCGCTTCTGTTTCTATGTAAGACCCTAATGGCAGGAACGTGTCAAAGGACTTAGCTCTAGTCCACTGACCGTCTAGTTTCTGCAAATCCCTGGCAGTAATATCATTTGCACATGTAAAACCAAAAATACTCTGCTCTGCTACATTAGGCTCTATGTCCTTTATCTTGTCTTTAATTACTACTGCCAATTCCCCTTCGTAATCAACTCTCTGTGAATCCTGGGGATAAATTATTTTTGCTCCAGGCCCAATAACAGTAGTGCTTGGTTTCATAAATAGCAAGGGTTTGTTAGGTAACTTTAAGTTTAGTTCTTTGGCGTGATCAGCATAGTTTAGACCCACACAAATTACTTTACTGGGTTCACAAGGTGCTAATAGTGTAACATCTCCTAAGCTGTAGCTGTTAGGGGGAACTAATTCTTGCCCCTTTATAAAAGGATTTTGAGTTTCCCTTATCTGCTCACCCTCCAATATGCCGTATTTAATCTTCTTTTCAACCTGAAATCTTACATACTTCATAGCTACACCTCCGTTATTATATATAATTATTATATACAATTATTGGATACAAGAAAAGTGAAAGGGTAGTCCCTTTCACTCACTTTTTGAGAATTTATTTTTTATTTAACCAAGTCATCATTTTTCTCAAGTCTTTGCCCACTACCTCGATTTGATGTTGTTCGTCTTGCTTAGTCATGCTGTTGAACATTGGGCGATTTGCTCTATTTTCCATGATCCACTCTTTAGCAAATTGTCCTGACTGAACTTCAGCTAAAACCTTTTTCATTTCTGCTCTGGTTTCATCAGTGATAATTCTCTTGCCAACAGTCATATCTCCCCACTGAGCTGTGTCACTGATTGAATAGCGCATTCCAGCTATTCCACCTTCATACATTAAGTCTACAATCAGCTTTAACTCATGTAGACACTCAAAGTAAGCGATTTCAGGAGCGTATCCAGCCTCAACTAGTGTATCAAACCCTGCTCTAACCAGCTCAGTCATTCCGCCGCAAAGTACTACCTGCTCTCCAAACAAGTCAGATTCTGTCTCTTCCTGGAAGGAAGTCTCAAACACACCTGCTCTAGTGCAGCCTACTCCTTTAGCGTAAGCAAGAGCATAGTCCTTAGCCTTACCTGAGTAGTCTTGGAAAATTGCGATTAAACCAGGTACACCTGCACCCTCGGTATAAGTCCTGCGCACTAAGTGTCCTGGACTCTTAGGAGCAACCATGATTACATCTACATTTTTTGGAGGTACTATTTGATTGTAGTGAATATTAAAACCATGGGAGAAGATTAAAGTGTTTCCTTCTTCTAAGTTAGGCTCAATTTCTTGCGCATATACATCCCCCTGATATTCATCTGGTAAAAGTATTTGAATCATATCAGCTTCTTTAGCCGCTTCAGCTACAGTTTTTACTGTAAGGCCAGCTTCTTCAGCTTGCTTCCATGATTTACTTGTTTTACGAAGTCCTACAATAACTTCTACTCCACTTTCCTTAAGGTTTTGTGACTGAGCATGTCCTTGGCTACCGTAGCCAATTACAGCTATTTTCTTCCCCTCTAGTAAGCTCAATTCTGCGTCTTGATCATAATACATTTGCACCATTATGTGATCCCCCTCTTTTATGTAACAATTTATTTTTTTCTCTTCTGTTGTAGTTCTCTGTATTAGTCGAAAATCCTGCTTGTATTTTTTATTTACTATATTTTCTCTCTAAATTTATCCTCAATCTATTTAACTCTGAGCTTGTCCTATATAGCAGTCTCTCTACGTCTTTTGCCCCAAAGTCCAACTCTTGAGGCTCAATTATTTCTATTTTTCGGAACTCTTCTTTTAATACAAATTGCATTAAATCCTCTAGAGAAATAGCGTCAACTATTATTTGAACTGGTGCAAAGGCCGCTTCTGCACCGGTAACTTCATCAAATATAGTATACACATCTGTGCTCAAATCTATGTCCTCAACAGTGATACCTTGCATGGGTACGTTTTTTAACAGGTTTACCTTTTGCTCTCGCAATTCTTCAGCAGCTCTTTCGGTGTTTTTGTTGCTGAAAAAAAACTTGGTGCTTTTTAGGTCCCCTCTGTAATCTAGCCTAATTCTTGCCTTTATATTGTTTTTATTTAATTCTTCACTTTCTTTGACAATTGTCATAGCTTAGCCCCCTCTAAATCAGTATTCAATTCCCCTTCTACTCTTTTGACCATTTTTGAAAGGATGTTTAATTTCTTTCATTTCTGTAACTAGATCAGCTCTATCTATTAAGAACTGAGGTGCATTTCTACCAGTGAGAACTAACTCCATAGTATCGGGTCTAAGATTTAGTATTTCCTCTAGCTGTTCCCTTGAAATTACTCCTACTTGAAGTGCATTATTAATTTCATCTAGAATTAACAGGTCACATTTGCCTGCTGTAACCAACTCTTTTGCTTTAGCTATTGCTTTTTCAGCTAGCTGTAGATCCTCTTCCTTGACCCCATCTCTAAAGATAAAGCCTGGCCCCCCATAGGATTCAATGGTTATACCTTCTATTTTAGCAAAGCTCTTTACCTCTCCGTAATCTATTCCCTGCTTCAAAAACTGAATTATATGTACTCTCAAGCCTTGCCCCACAGCTCGTATTGCTAGTCCCATTGCTGCAGTGGTTTTGCCCTTTCCATTCCCAGTGTATACCTGTAAGAGCCCTTTTTCCATAGCGCTCCCCTCCTTTGGGTTAAAATTCTACAACTTAATTACTTTTCCTTCTTATATCCACCTTTTCCTAATAACAGATTTATTTCTTCTTCCGTTAGAAACTTGTATTCTCCTACCTTGAGCTTGTCCCCTGTTAGGCCTCCCAATCTGACCCGTTTCAACTGAATAACCGGATGTCCTATAGCAGCACACATTCTCCGAACCTGTCTATTCCTGCCTTCATGGATGCTAATAGCCAACCAGGTCTTTTTGCCCTCCGTTTTCAATCTTTTTACCTTGGCCGGGTGAGTGATTCCATCATCCAACATGATTCCTGTTCTCAGTTGCTCTAACTGATGATCATCTACCTTGCCCGGAACTAGTGCATGATATTCCTTCTCAACTTTAAAGCTGGGATGGGTCAAAATATGAGCTAGTTCACCATCATTGGTGAGTAGCAGTAGTCCTTCAGTACCCCAGTCCAATCTGCCCACAGGAAAAACCCGCTCCTGAACATCTGTGAGCAAGTCCATTACCTTTGGTCTGTCCATTTCATCTTGTACTGTGGTTATGTACTTAGGCGGCTTGTTCAAGAGAATGTATACCTTATTCTCTTCCTGCTTAATCACCCGCCCTTGATACTCCACTATGTCAGTTTCCGGGTCTATTTTTGTTCCCAACTCCCTCACTACTTCGCCATTTACCTTTACACTTCCAGCTTCTATATATTCTTCACACTTTCTTCTAGATCCAACGCCACACTGTGCCATGTATTTCTGTAATCGCTCCATCTTTTACCACTCCACCAGTTTTTAATTTATGTTATCATATTTTCTTCAGTTCTTAAAGAATTTATCCGAAGACTAGCATTACAATGTATATAGATGCCAAAAAACCTGTTAAGTCTCCTAATAGACCAACAGTAAGTGCGTGCCTATACCTTCTAATGCCAACCGATCCAAAATAAACTGTGAGCACAAAAAAGGTAGTATCAGTACTTCCCTGAATAGTGGACGCTAACCTGCCGATTAAACTATCTGGGCCATACACTTGAATTAATTCTGCAGTTAACCCCAGTGCAGCTCCCCCTGATAGAGGTCTCATAATTGCCAAAGGTAGGACTTCAGTAGGTGCTCCGATTAACTTCATCAGGGGTAAAAAGGCAGCCAAAACAATGTCCATTGCTCCTGATGCCCTAAAGACACTTATAGCAACTAGCATTCCCACTAAAAAGGGAATAATTTTTATGGCTGTAGTAAACCCCTGCTCTGCTCCCTCCACAAAGGCTTCATAAACCTTTACTCCTCTTAAATACCCCACTAGCGGAATTATAAGCAGCAATAATGGTACTGTCCACTTAGAAAGCTCTGTTATAAATAAGGCCATTGTTATCCCCCCAAAAGTAAACTAACGGCTCATACCTCGTAAAAATCTGTCTGCTGTCAATGCAACTATAGTGCCTATGGTAGTTGCAAAAATAGTGGTCCCCACAATCTCAGTAGGGTTTGCTGAATTTGCTGCCACTCTAATAGCTAGAACTGTAGCTGGCAGTATAGTAATACATGATGTGTTAAGGGCCAAAAATGTACACATAGCATCACTGGCTACTTTTTTGTTGGGATTTGTCTTTTGCAACTCCTGCATAGCCTTTAAACCAAATGGTGTTGCGGCATTTCCCAATCCAAGAACATTGGCACTAATATTCATTATTATTGGACCCATAGCCGGATGATCTTTCGGAATGGAGGGAAAGAGAAATCTAGTCACCGGGCGAAGCCCTCTGGCTATAAAATTTATCAGGCCGCCTTTTTCGGCTATTTTCATAATTCCCAACCAAAGCGCCATTACCCCTATTATTTCTATGGAGATAGTGACACTTGTTTGAGCTGCCTCCATTGCAGCTTCTGTAACCACTTCTATCTTGCCTCGAACCGCAGCAGTTATAATTCCCGTAACCAACAGTAACATCCAAATAACATTAATCATTGCAAAACCTCCACAGCAGTATATTCTCAAAATATGTGCTGCTTGGCTTTATTAGAACAGAAAAATAAAAAAAGCGCATAATCTGCGCTTTAGATGTTATCCTCTGTTTCAAATTTCATTGCTATTGTTTCATCTGGCTCTGAATTTTTGTTAAGCATATTCTGAATATGTTCCACCACTTTAGGGGCTAAATCAATAAGTCTATCTGCCACTTGGTTTCCATCAACTGGCAAGAAGCGTACCTGATCTTTTCCCACTACCAAAAATCCCATGGGCTGAACAGACACCCCCGCACCACTTCCACCACCAAAGGGCAGGCTACTTTCTTTGTTTCCGCTCTTGCTGCTCTCAAATTCACTACCTCCAGAGGCAAATCCGCAAGAAACTCTGGATATGGGTATAATCACACTGCCATCTGGAGTTTCCACCGGGTCTCCTATTACGGTATTTACGTCTACCATTTCTTTAATGCTTTCCATTGCTGTTTTCATTAACGACTCTATTGGATGATCCGCCAACAACCTCACCCCCTTTAATTCTGCTCACTATCAACATCATAAGAACTTTTATGCCAGTAATAATAATATGACCTATTCGAAAGGCAAATATGCAATCCAAATACAACGACAAATCTCTACTGTTATAATTTGGAACAACATCAAGTTTGACCGGCTCTTTTGGTTTTTTGATGAACTTGATTAAAATTCCATATAGATTCCACTTTCCAGCAAGCAGTGCACCTGTTGCTATTGCTGTCTCTGCAGCGTCTCCAGTACCCACTCTGCTCTGCCACAGTAGATGCTTAAGGTGAAATGGTTTACCTAATTCATGCAGTATCTTTAACTCAGGAAGCTCTTGGGCCTTTTTAACTGCTGATCTAAGTCGTTCTACCACATCTTCGCCATCAGTTCTTTGGGCAATCCTCCGCGAATAGCTAACTAGCATGGTTCTAACCCGGTTTAAAAACTTAGATGTGATTTTTAGCCTTATCAATTTCCACAGCAAAAAAATCGTAATAACTACCTTCTTCTCTTTCATGCTGTGCATAATATAGACCCTAATTTCCACAAGAGAAAGAAGTGTCACCATTACCCATATGTACCATAAGAAAATAAAAAAAACCATGTCTCCCACTCTCCAGTCTATAGTGGTTAAACATGGATATTTTTCCACAAATATTTAATATATATACTAAAAATTTGTAATTTTGTCCTCATCATGTATATTTTTGATACTCTCTTCAAAATCCTCTATTTGGGGCAGTTCAGAGATATGGTTTAAGCCAAAGTTATTTAAAAAACCCTTAGTAGTTCCATATAAAATTGGCTTTCCAGGCCCGTCTTTTCTCCCCACTTCCTTAATTAATTCTTTCTCTAGCAATGTGGTTATAGCCTTTTCTGACTTAACTCCTCTAATTGCCTCAATCTCACTTCTAGTAATAGGTTGCTTGTAGGCCACTATTGCCAACGTCTCTAGAGATGCCTTTGACAACCTGTTGCTATTGTTGTCTTGAAGCAGCTTTTGAATATAGGGAGCATAACGAGTCTTGCTAGCTAAATAAAAACCGTCTCCAGATTCCATTAGCTGAAAACCTCTACAGGATTGTTGATATTCGGCTTTCAGTTCTCCTAGCAACTCCCCCGTATCTTCCTGGGTTAAGCTAACTATTTTGCTTAACTCTTCTAGTTTCACAGGATTAGATGCCACAAACAAAAGGGCTTCTAAAATTGCTTTATTTTCTTCTTTAAACATGACAGTCATCATGGCTACACCTCAGAATCTTGAAAATCATACTCAATATTATTATTTCTGTAGATATATATTTCTCCAAATAACATGTTCTGTTCAATAATTACAAACTTGTTCTTTACCAACTCTAAAACTGCCAAAAAAGTAGTGACTAGTTCTTTTACTGTACCCTTCCTCAGGAGCAATTCCTCAAAGGAGGTGCGCTTGTCCTTGTAAAGGAGCTTTCTCATAATATCTGTCATTTTATCTTCAACTGTAACCAGGTCTAATTTTACCTCAGCAGTCTTCCCATCTTGGGCCGCAAGCTCAATAGCTCGCTTAAAGGCATTTGTCAGTTTATCTAGAGTCAATCCCTCTATAGTGTTATCCTTAGCTTCAGTTACATAAATAGAGTTATGCTCTTCATTCATGTTTCTAGGATAAACTTGCACAGGCAAACTAGACTGCTCTTGCAGAAAATCTGCAGCAGCTTTAAATCTCTTGTATTCAATCAGATGAGATATTAACTCATCTCTAGGATCATCTTCTTCCTCTTCCGATTCTTCTTGCGGTTTAGGCAATAGCATCCTGGCTTTAATGGAGATTAATCTAGAGGCCATCACCAGAAATTGACTGGTAATTTCCAGGTCCATTTCAGACATTTTCTCTAAATATTCCATATACTGCTTGGTGATTTCTGCTATAGGAATATCATAAATATTTAGTTTGTTCTTTTCAATCAAATGTATGAGTAAATCGAAAGGTCCTTTAAAGGCCTCTAGTTTAATTTGATAGGACATATACCTACCTCACCCGCTTATAATTTCATAGCACTTCTGACTATTTCCATAGTCTTTTCTGCTTCTAGAGCAGCTTTTTTTGCACCCTCTGCTAGAATGTCGTCGATCATGCTGTTTTGGGATAGCTCGTCCCTCTTAGTTCTAATAGGATCCATAAACTGGCTAAGATTAGTGGTAAGAGCTTTCTTACACTGAACACAGCCAATTTCGCCACGGCGACAAGCTTCTTGTAGTTCAGTTACGTGTCCTGCTTCCGAATAGATACCATGGTATGTGTTCACAACACAAACGCCAGGATCCCCTGGATCGTCTTTCTTAATTCTGTTAGGGTCTGTAGTCATTTGTCGAACTTTACCCTGAAGGTCTTTACCTGTCTCCCCTATTTCAATAATGTTGCCGTAGCTCTTACTCATCTTTCTTCCATCTAACCCTGGCAGCATTGAAACTTTAGCTAATTTAGCCTTGGGTTCAGGAAAAACCTGAGTATCGTAGATGTGATTAAATCTTCTGGCAATCTCCCTGGTCATCTCTAGATGGGGTATCTGATCTTCTCCTACTGGCACTGTGTCCGCTCTATATGCTAAGATATCCGCAGCCTGTAAAAGTGGATAACCTAAAAAGCCATATGTATTAATGTCTTTCCCTTCCTTGCCAAGTTGAGCAACTTGATCCTTATAGGTCGGGCAGCGCTCTAACCATGAAATTGGTGTGTTCATGGAGAATAGCAGGTGCAATTCAGCGTGTTGTTTTACTTCCGATTGAACAAAGATTACACTTCTTTCTGGGTCAATTCCTACACTCAACCAGTCAAGAGCCATATCTCTTCGATTTTGTTTTATTTCATCAGTATTATCATAGGCAGTAGTAAGGGCATGCCAATCTGCTACCATAAAAAAGCACTTATAATCTTCTTGCAATTTTGCCCAGTTTTCTAAAACACTTAAATGGCCTATGTGCAACTTTCCTGTTGGCCTCATTCCACTAAGTATTCTGTTTTCTATCATAGCAACTCACCTTCCTGTAAAGTTTCCAGACAATTATACCATAAATGTCCTTTTAAAAAAAGCAACCCACCTTGACTAAAAAAACTTCCGAGAGAACATTTTTATTTTCTCGGAAGTTTTTCTTTATCATTACTTTAAGCGCTCTGGAATTATTTCTTTTGCTGTAAGGTCTTCATAGGTTTCAGGCCTTACGATGAGCTCACTGTTTCCTTCATATACCAATACCATTCCCGGTCTTGTCAACCTATTGTAATTGTTGGACATGGTATATCCATAAGCTCCAGTTGAGGATACTGCTAAAATATCTCCTGCTTCTGCCTTAGGTAATTCAATATCCCAAATAAGCATATCACCTGATTCACAGCACTTACCAGTTATAGACACTACTTCTGCTGCAGGTTCATTTCCTTTGTTTGCAATCATGGCTTCATATTTAGCTTGATATAGAGCAGGTCGGATGTTATCTGTCATCCCCCCATCTACTGCTACATACTTGCGCACGTTTTCTATTTCCTTAGTACTACCAATTGTATAGAGAGTTGTCCCAGCAGTTCCAGCTATGGATCTACCTGGTTCCACAAATATCTGAGGCTCCACAAGTCCTAATTCCTGGGCCTTATCCTTTACCGTACTCACTACTAAATCAGCATACTCTTTGATGTCTGCTGGCTCATCTTCAGCAGTATAATAAATGCCAAAGCCTCCACCCAGGTTTAATTCAATTAACTCTATGCCCGCTTCTTTTTTAACTTGCTCCACAAATTCCAGCATAACTGTAGCTGCATGCTGATAGGATTTTAGTTCAAATATTTGCGAACCAATATGACAGTGCATCCCCACCAAGTTTAATTGAGGGTATTCGGCAACTTTTTTTGCAGCTTCAAGTGCTTTGCCTGTACTCAAGGTAAAGCCAAACTTAGAATCAATCTGCCCTGTCTGAATATACTCGTGGGTATGAGCCTCTACTCCTGGAGTGATTCGCAGATGAATATCTACTTTTTGCCTTTTCTCAACAGCAATTGCATTAAGCATCTGCATTTCATGGTAATTATCAACTACAATTCTTCCAATCTTAGCATCTAGGGCCATTTCCAATTCTGCTAATGTTTTATTGTTTCCGTGAAAGAAGACTTTTTCCATGGGATAGTCAGCTTTTAAAGCAGTATGTATTTCTCCCCCCGATACTACATCTAAACCAAGACCCTCACTGTGAATAATTCGACAGATAGCTGTTGTCAAAAGAGCCTTGCTTGCATACAACACCTTACTTCCCGATTGCTCTGTAAAGGCATTGTAGTATTGACGACAGTTATCTCGAAAGTGCTTTTCATCAATAACGTATAATGGTGTTCCGTACTGGTTTGCCAAATCAACAACATCACAATTTCCTATCTCTAAATGTCCTTTGGCATTGATCGTCATAGTCCCGTGTAATTTCACTTTTTACATCTCCTGCCTTTTTTGATCTAATGCATATTCCATTAGATGTTTGAGGTATTATAACAGGTCTATGAAAATCTGTCAACTACAGTTTTCCCACTTGCCACACTTATCGCCCCAGCGGGCTTGAACGCTTCCGTTTGAAGCAACTTCAATTACTTCGCAAAGGTTGGGGCAATCTGAGCACTCAAAGCTCTTGAGCTTGTGCTCCCCTTGCGAGAC
The DNA here is from genome assembly GCF_050433185.1 of Desulfitispora alkaliphila. Lineage (NCBI taxonomy): Bacteria > Bacillati > Bacillota > Desulfitisporia > Desulfitisporales > Desulfitisporaceae > Desulfitispora > Desulfitispora alkaliphila. Next base: position 34,500 of record NZ_JBNPXS010000010.1, on the reverse strand, counting down.
AGAAAAACCTTTGAATTTAGTTTTCACGGTTTCAACTGCCTCCTTTGCTAAAATTGCAGAGCCTATTGCCCCCATAACTTTAAAGTTATCGGGAACAAATACTTCTGTATTTAGTGCTTCGTTAAAAGCTTTTCTAATTCCAGGGTTTGCTGCTACTCCACCTTGAAATACAATAGGTGCTTCAATATCCTTGCCCTTGCCCACATTATTTAGATAATTTCTCACTAGAGCTTGGGATAAGCCTGCAATTATATCAGCTAAACTGTGACCCATCTGTTGCTTGTGAATCATATCGGATTCTGCAAAAACAGAGCACCTTCCAGCAATGCGAATGGGAATCTCACTTTCTAAAGCCATTTCACCAAATTCATCAATGGGAATTCCCAACCTAGCCGCCTGTTGATCCAAAAATGAACCAGTTCCAGCTGCGCAAACTGTATTCATGGCAAAGTCAGTAACTACCCCGTTTCTCAAAATAATAATTTTTGAATCCTGCCCCCCTATTTCTAGAACTGTTTTTACTTTAGGGTTTACATGAGATGCCGCCACAGCATGAGCCGTAATCTCATTCTTAACAGCGTCTGCACCAATTATAGTTGCAGTTAAATGACGAGCACTTCCTGTAGTCCCCACCCCTTTAACATTCAATTCAGGGCAGTCCTTTTGCAATTGTTTAAGTCCCTTTTGGATGGTTATTAAGGGTTGTCCTTTTGTCCTCAGATAGTAAGCTTTATAGACTTCAAGATTTTCATCTAACACTGCAATATTGGTACTAACAGATCCCACATCAATTCCCAGGTAACAATTCACTACTACTTTCAGCTCCCATCTTATTTTTTTGTCTCCAAACTAAGTCCACAAAGGCCTCTAGTCTGGTTTTCAGTCCCGCTTCTCCTGACTGTTCATCTAGGTAAATAGTCATTGTGGGTATTCCCACATTAGCGCTCACAGTGGGCATTATGGAATGAGCAACTATCTCTGGCATACATGTAAATGGAGCTAACTGAATGACTCCATCAAACTGATGCTCTGCATACTGAATTGTAGAGCTGACTGTCTCCCGCCCATGTCCTCCTACAAAGGATCTAATATAGCTGTTTTCTACATTATGTCCGTTACCTATTGAGCCCGGCACAGTAAGCTTTCCCATAAAAAGATGATCATTTATCCATTGACTCAAATAAAGTGACCTATGTACTTGAGCACCTAAGCGCCCTAATTCCTGCTCTAAGTTGTGATTAACATAAGGCTCTAACACTGTATATATCTCGCCAACTATAGCAATTCTAGGCACTCTAGAATTGCTCTTTAGCTCTATATCCCTCAAATCATGTTGTGCTGTAGTGGTGATATCAACAATGTCATTTTTAGATTTAGCCAAATCTAGATCATGCAAACTTTTCTTGAAAATCTTATCGGCTTTCCTTTCCCTCTCTAATGGCCTAATCTCTTGAACTGTTTGTTCTATTTGATCGATAGCGCAAGCTTTTTGCCAAGCTAATTTTAGAGATTTATACAGCTGCCACCATGAGGTTGATTTCTTTAAGTGGTTAATTTTTTTTATTAATTCACTGTAATGGGTATCAGGTGGCTCTAAAACTACCATCTCATAGTTACACCCCATGTCTTTTAATATCTCTTTTTGAACGCTAGCATAATATCCAAATCTACAAGGACCCACTCCCCCTGCCATTAGGATAGTATCTGCACCTAACTCCTTAGCTTCCACGAAATTACCTATATTAATTTTAAGGGGCAAACAAGCGTATTCTGGTGAATTTTGTACACCTATGTTAAGGGTTTTTCTACTTATTTTGGGCGGCACTATAACTTCAAGACCGATTCCTTCTAAAAGTGCTTTTAGTGGAATATCTAAATTTCCCATATGGGGAAAAGTTACTTTCACTGGGCAACAACTCTCCTTCTAATCAACATGTCTATAAACGCCTCTAGTCTTGTTACAATGCCTGCTTCCCCTGTATGTTCATCAATGGTGAGATTGAGAATAGGCATCTCCCCATCTCTTGCTTTCCTATAAATTAATTCTCCTACTAAAGAGTCGGGCCCACAGCCAAATGACGCAATGTGAACCATTCCGTCAATATTTTCGTTTTTGTTAAGATAGTGCATTGCCCCACCTAAGTTTTTTTTGCCAAAGGTCCAAAACATCCTTTTAGGTAATTTAGCTGCTTCCACATCAATCACTTCAGAACTTAGTACATCGGGAAAGACAACTTTAATATTCATATCTCTTAACTTTTTTACTATGTTCATGCTGATGTATTCGTCGTAGATGTTGTATCCATGCCCCAACAGGGCTATGGTCAATTGATTATTTTGGGCTGTGAGAACTCTTGGTTCTCTATCTTCTAAGTACTCAATCATTTCATGGGGCGGTATTTTTTTTGCTACAACCATTTGCAAAAATTCTCTCTGCTTCTTTTGCGCCTTGCGCCAGGCCATGGCAATTTTAAAGCCATTATTGGTAAAATGCTTACCCACTTCTCTCACAAACCCATGCAATTGCTTCTCCTGCTTACTCAAATCTAAACTAGCATCTATAATATGAGGCAACTCAGATACATTTGCTCTAATCATATCTGGCAACCCCATAAACTTAGGGCAAATATACTCTTTCCGTTCAATACTAATAACCCTAGGGATAAAGATATAGTCTACCTTGTCCTTCAACCACTCCACATGGCCATAATATAGTTTTACTGGAAGGCAGGCTTCATCGATTGCTGATAAAACTCCAGCATTAACGATTTGTTTATTAGTCTTAGGGGAAACAATTACCTCTGCCCCTAACTCCTCTAGAAAACACTTCCACTGGGGATAGTAGTAATAGTACATCAGGGCTCTAGGTATTCCCACTCTTGGCTTCTTCATCAAAACCACTCCTACTCAAATAGCTCATATTTATACTATCTACTATTATGAATATTTTTCCTTTTATTTATTCATAATTTACTTTTTCTCTTTTTCCTCGTCGTTTTCTTCGGCTTCTGTTTCATCTTTTTTCAATGGCTTAGTAGCTGGCGAAGATTGTCTAATATAATCTTTTGTCTTCAAGATACTTGGTCGCACATTTTGAATTGCTACAGGTGGTCGCACCATAACCCGCCCAAGAGCCTTTATGTTCAAAGGGAAAAGTGGCCACAAATAGGGAACGCCAAAGGATTTAGTCATTCCTAAATAAATCAATGTTATTAAAATTCCTGCTATTGCTCCCGGTAATTGGAATAAAGCTATCATAATTAAGAGAAATAATCGAACTAATCTATTGGCATTACTCAATTCATAGCTGGGAGTTGAAAAAGTACCTACAGCTGCCACCGCAGCATACAACAACACCTCAGGGATGAACAGCCCAATATCTATGGCCACCTCACCTATCAATATAGCTGCAATTAGACCCAGGGATGTTGCCAAGGGTGCCGGCGTGTGAATGGCAGCCATACGCAAGAAGTCAATAGCAATTTCAGCAATAATAAACTGCCAAAACAGAGGTATGGCTCCCACTTCTTCTGGCCCAATGAAGGCTAGTCCCTCCGGCAATAGTTCTGGCTGAATGGAAAATAGGAACCAAAGGGGTAGTGCAAATATAGAAGCAAATATTGCTATAAATCTCACCCATCTTAGGTACACACCCACAGTAGGACTCTGCCTGTACTCTTCCACATGCTGTAGATGATGAAAGTAAGTGGTAGGAAGAATAATTACACTAGGCGAATTATCCACTATAACTAATACATGTCCTTCTAGTAAGTGTACCGCTGCCACATCAGGCCGCTCTGTATAGCGAATCTTTGGAAATGGATTCCAATGACTACCCGGAGTGATTAGCTCTTCTATTGCTTTTTCTGCCATGGGCAGTCCATCTATTTCAATTGAATTTATTAAATCTTTAACCTGGTCAACTAAATCTTCATTGGCAATATCCTTAATGTAACTGACGCAGATATCATTCTTGGATCTGGTTCCTGCCTGGAGCACTTCCATCCTTAGGTTTGGATCTCTTACTCGCCTTCGGATTAGTGCAGTATTAAATACAAGGGTTTCTACAAATCCATCTCTAGAGCCACGTACTACTTTTTCTAGATCTGGCTCTTCTGGTCCCCGTGCAGGATACTCTCTCACATCTAAGAGAATTATCTCGTCCTGTCCATCAATTATTAGTGCTAAGGGACCTGCTAATACTTCATCTATAGCTTCGTTTACTGTCTCTACAGTTTCAACTTCTATGTAGCCGATATATCTTTGAATTAACTTCTTAATAGTATTAGGAGCTACATCTTCCCGCTTTAAACTCTGGATTACATTTAGGATTTGGAGCATTTCTAAATCTTTAGCAAAACCATCTACAAATAGTAATGCTGCATCTCTGCCCGCTATCTGTACGTCTCTCAACATTACATCAAAGTTTTCATCTATACTCAATTCGTGTTTTATTGCTTCTAGGTTTTCCTTAAGCTTTTTGCTGACCTTCATCTGCTCTGGCATCTTATTGGCCATTATGTTCACTCCTTTCTATGATCATCTTTAAAGCAGAGGTAGTTAAGGGCGCTCCTTTAGTAGGATCATCTTTACCGTTCATTTTCCCAATATCACCTACTCCAGCAATTACCGGCACTTCAATATCTTTCAACACACTTACAGTGTCCCCTCTCAGGTAATTGTGCTCTGAGGTGATTTGGCCCTCTTTGTCTACAGAATTGGTCTCAACTATGTTGCCCTGACAATCTATGGAAAAATCTACATAAACTCCTTCTCCACTGGCACTGTTGGAAGCTACCGCTAATACCCCCATGAGCTCTATATCCTCATGCTCGGCTAGGTATTTTATTAGCTTTTCCCCTTCTCCTATAAATGCTTGGCCCCGATCGTCAGCCATAAAGACTACGTGCTCTCCTTGAACTGCCATTATCAAGTGCAAGGCCTGTTCTTCATCTAACGGAGTAGGGTTGCCTGCAGATAAAGAAATGCACCTTAGGTTTAAATTTTTGCAAGCTACTTCAACTGCATCTTTCGCTCTCATGTCACCATCGGTTACAATTATCAATTTCTTTTTCATCTTTCGCCTCCAAAAATGTGGTTCAAGGATTATATTCCCCTTTGCTTCCTAATGTTATACTTTTGTTTTGTCGAAAAAAAAAAGGACATCATATCGATGTCCTTAGCTGTGATATACAACCTTTACATTGGCTTTGTATTCCACAATATTTCCATTGTCTACGTTGGCAGTTAAGTTATATATTTCTACGCCTGAAATGTTACTAACTGTTTGTGATGCTTCTCTGACTGCAGATTGAACAGCATCATTCCAATTATCTCTAGATTCACCTACTAATTCAATTACTTTAGCGTGCATTGGCAATCCTCCTTAATTTAATTCTGAGTTTAGATTGCCCACAGCTAAATGTTTTTATTCACTTACATGCTTTCCTGATTGGACATTAGCATTTTAATACTTTTTAATGCTTGCCGCTCAATTCGCGAGACTTGAACCTGGGAAAGGCCAATCATCTCTGCAACTTCTACCTGGGTTTTATCCTGAAAAAACCTCAGTATAATTACTTGCTTTTCTCGCTCTGTAAGCTTGCCAATTACCTCTCGCAATGCCAAATTATCAAACCAGGCTGGTTCTCCATCTTTTTCATTAGTAAGTTGATCTAATATGTAAATTGGATCTCCTTCATCCTGAAATAGTGTCTCATGAATGGATGTGGGATTTTGCACTGCTTCTAGGGCAGCTATGAGCTCGTCCACAGGACGCTCCATTTTTTCTGCTATTTCAGAAATTGTGGGTTCTCTCCCCAAGTCCATAATCAGTTGCTCTTTTACCTTGTGAATTTTATATGCAGTTTCCTTCAGTGACCTGCTCACTTTTACTGGACTATCATCCCGCAAAAACCTTCTAATTTCTCCAATAATCATGGGAACTGCATAAGTAGAAAACTTAACATTGTAGGACAAGTCAAACTTGTCTATGGCTTTCATCAATCCTATGGTTCCTATTTGGAATAAATCTTCTAATTCATACCCTCTGTTTTCAAACCTTTGAACTAAATTAAAGACTAATTTTAAGTTACAATTAACCAAGTATTCACGCGCTTCTTCATCTCCAGCTTTTGCCCTTTTTAGTAAATCAACCATTTCTTTATCTGATAGCAAGGGAAACCTAGGCAAATTCATTTCAGATAATCGCATATTCATATTATTACTCCTATACGCTGCTCTGAGCACTGTTTTCTTGACTAGCCAAGTATTTGCGCAATATAACTTTAGTTCCCTGGTTTATATTAGATTTAACATGTACTTCGTCCATAAATGAATTCATAAAAACAAAGCCCAGACCCATCCTTTCCGGCACAGTGGAATACGCAGGTTGTGTTGCTAACTCAATATCTTCAATACCCTTGCCATCGTCTTCAATAACTATCTCCAGAGCGTCCTCATATAGGTGGGCAATCATGCGAATAGTTCCCACTGGTTTGTTTTCATAGCCGTGAATAACACTATTAGATACTGCTTCAGATGCAGCAACTTTTAGTTCTTCTAAATCATTTAAAGTCATATCTAGCTGAGACGCAAATGACGCTATTGTCATCCGAGCTAACCCCACATTCTCAGGACAACTTAAAAACTCAAACTTTGCAAAATTAACAGTTTTCCGATCTCTATTTTCCACACTCATTTTTTCACCTCTCCTTTAAGCCATTTCAGCAAAAGCTTCTGTTTCATTTTCGTATATACCCATTATTTTTTCTAACCCCGACATTTCCAATATGCGCTTTACTTGGGGCTGAGGCTCAACAATTAAAACTTGTCCACCCTTTTCAGTTACATATTTGTACCGGCCAAGGATTAACCCCAAACCTGAACTATCAATAAAAGCTACTTTTTTTAAATTAAATATCAAGTGCTTGCACTGATGTTGACCCATGAGCTTGGCTACTTGGTCTTTTAGTTTTTCAGCTACTATTAAGTCCATATCCCCGTCAATTTCTATTACAAGAACTTGATCTACAGTTTTTATACTTACTTGCATTTTTCCCCTCCCCTATCTTTACTTCATTTGTTTTAAGTAAGTTTCAACATTTTATCCAAATTACCTCCCATGAAATGGGAGAAAGAATGTCGAAAAAGCCAATCATATGATCGGCTTTAGAATACTGACATGACTTTTCTGCTGACTATATATATTTGACGCCACAGAGATGCTTTTTCCACATGGTAGGCTGCAATCAGTTCTTCCCTACACATTTCTTCACCATCCTGGGTAATAACAACTTCCCCTACCACATCACCTTTCTTTATGGGTGCGGTCAATTTAGTATCTAGATGATACTCAATCTGAGGGTCAGCCTCTTCACCTTTTTTAGAAATATAGCCGATATCCTTAGGAGTTATTACTGCTACGTCGTCTACACTTCCCTTGGCTACTTCAAGTCTTGCCACCTCTTCTCCACCGGGAATTACTTTGTTAAATTGATATTGGGCAAAGCCGTATTGGTAGAGCTTCATGGATTCCTTAAAGTGGCCACTTTTCTGTTCTACTCCCAGTACTACCGCCAACAACCGCAAATTATCTCTCTCTACAGTGGAAGAAAGGTTCCTCTTGGCTGCTGAGGTAAATCCAGTTTTCAATCCATCTGTACCCTCAAACCACCAGAGCATCTTGTTAGTGTTATACAACTCAAGCAATGGCTCTTCACGGAAAACATGAAATTTGACTCCAGTGTAATCCAGTATTTCAGGGTAATTTAGCACTGCATGGCGAGAAATGATTGCCATGTCTCTAGCACTAGTGTAATGATCGTCGTCATCTAAGCCATGGGCGTTTTTGAAGCTGGTGTTCTTTAATCCCAATTCTTTAGCTTTGTTGTTCATTTCTTTTACAAAGGCTTCATGGGATCCATATAAGTGTTCAGCTACCGCCACTGATGCGTCATTCCCAGATCCTACTGCTATCCCCAGTAACATTTCATGCATTGTAAATTCTTCTCCAGGCTGCAGATAAAGCTGGGAGCCTCCATAACCGCAGGCATATTCACTGGCAAGTACCATATCATCTAAACTAGTCTTACCTTGGTCGATTGCCTCTAATGCTAGTAGCAATGTCATTACCTTGGTCACACTAGCCGGCTTCCAGGGCTTATCAGGGTCCTGTTCATAAATCACTTTTCCTGTAGTGGCTTCCATCAAGATAGCACCTTCAGCATCTAGCTCTAACTCAGCTTGTGCTGCTGTACTACAAATTAAAAGAAATGCCAAAATTAGCATAGTCATTAAAACTAATCTTTTTCTCTGCATTTTCTTCTCCTTTCTTCCCCTTTAATGCTATATGCTCTTTCTAAATTTTATTTTATCCACAATTAGAAACTTTATACAAAAAACACATCCAAATTTTTGGATGTGTTTTAAAATTTATTTTATAACCCTTTTAATTAGCTGATTCTTCTCTACAGGGCTATCCATGATTGTATATGCCTCTAAAATCATATTGCTTACCTTTTCTAGATTTTGATCCTGGTTATAGTGAATTACTGCTAAGGGCTCTCCTGCTGCAACCTGATCACTTACCTTCTTCTCTAACATAATACCCACTGCTAAATCTATTTCCTGATCTTTTACAGCTCTTCCCGCTCCTAGTAACATGGCACTATTGCCAATAGCATTGGCTTTAATTGCTTTAATATATCCTCCTTTAGGAGCTTTTACTACAAGCTTATTAGTGGCTGTTGGCAAAAGGGAATAGTCGGTCAAGGCTTCTACGCTTCCCTTTTGAAGTTTGACCATTTCCTGCAACTTTTCAAAAGCTGCTCCATTCTCTATTAGCTCTTTTAAAAATTGCTGTCCTTCCTCAGCAGAGGAAACACGATTAGCTAATACTAGCATCTGACTGCCTAACTCTAAGCACAACTGGGTTAAGTCATTGGGTCCCCTTCCCTGCAATGTCTCTAGAGCTTCTATAACTTCTAAGGAGTTACCCACTGCTTTGCCCAGAGGTTGATCCATATCGGATATTACAGCTACTGTGTCTCGTCCAGCTCCCTTTCCAATATCAACCATAATTTGAGCCAGTTCTTCTGCCTGGCTGGCTTCCTGCAAAAATGCTCCACTGCCCACTTTCACGTCTAGGACTAGGGCCTTGGCCCCAGCCGCTAATTTTTTACTCATAATGCTAGTGGCAATCAGGGGCAAGCTGTCTACGGTAGCAGTAACATCCCTAAGAGAGTAAAGTTTTTTGTCTGCTGGAACTAAGTTAGCAGTTTGTCCCACAACAGCTATCCCCATATTTTTCACATTTTCCTTCATTTGATCTATGGTCAACTCAGGGTCAAATCCAGGAATCGCTTCAAACTTATCAATAGTTCCTCCAGTATGACCTAACCCTCTACCTGACATTTTAGCTACTGGCACTCCTGCGGCGGCTACTAAGGGAGCTAATACTATTGTGGTAGTATCTCCTACACCGCCTGTGCTGTGCTTGTCTACTACTACTCCTCCTAAGTCCTCTAGTGAAATGATTTCTCCCGATTCCATCATGGCTGTAGTCATATATAGCGTCTCTGCTTCAGTCATTCCTTTGAAAAATACAGCCATGCTAAAGGCAGCTAACTGGTAATCGGGAATCGCTCCTTTTGTATAGCCACTAATCAAAAACTCTATTTCATCTTTGCTCAGCTCTTCGCCCTGCCTCTTTTTAAGGATAATATCATAAGCTCTCATATTATAGCTCACCTAATACATTAAGGATTAGGTTGGAGAACTTCTCCTTTGCTATCTCTGCAGTTTCCATCACTTCCCCATGGTCTAACTTTTTATTGAGCACTCCCGCTGCCATGTTAGTTATGCAGGAAATCCCTATAACTTTGATGCCGGCGTGATTGGCTACAATCACCTCTGGGGTGGTGGACATACCTACTGCATCAGCTCCTATAGTTCTCATAAATCTTATTTCCGCAGGGGTCTCATAGCTTGGTCCAGTACAGCTCATGTATACACCATCCTGCATGGGTATCTTGTTTTCTAGTGCTACTTTTTTCACCAGTTCCCTCAATTCTTTATTGTAGGCCTCGGACATATCTGGAAATCTGGGACCTAGCTCCTCGTCATTTTTCCCTATGAGTGGATTATTACCCATATAGTGAATGTGGTCTTTAATAAGCATTAAGTCGCCTGGCCTAAAGTCAATGTTTATTCCACCTGCTGCATTAGTTACAATAATTTTTTCCACACCCATTTCCTTTAAAACCCTAACTGGATAGGTGACTTCCTGCATGGTATAGCCCTCATAAAAGTGAAACCTTCCCTGCATTGCTACAACTTGCTTTCCGCGTAAAGTTCCAAAAACTAGCTGCCCCTTATGACCAGCCACTGTTGACACGGGAAAGTGAGGAATTTCTCCATAGGGAATTTCCTCTTTGTCTTCTATTAGGTCTGCTAACATACCAAGGCCTGAACCCAAGATTAACCCCACCTGTGGCTTTGTATTGGTACTATTCTTTATGTATTCTACTGTTCCTGTAAGTTTTTCTCTCATTAATTATCACCTCATATTTTTTATTCTTATAGCATAGAGCTGCCATTAAGCTGGCACTGAACTTTTAAGTAATCTGCTACTGTTTTAGCCACATCGCTAAAAGAAGTGCGCACACCTAAATCGCGGTTTTTAAATTCACCTGATTGCTTGTACAATAATACGGGAACATATTCCCTAGAGTGGTCAGTGCCGTCAGTAGTGGGGTCAGTTCCATGGTCTGCTGTTATAATCAGAAGATCTTCCTCTTTTAAGGCATTTAAAATAGTAGGCAAAGTGCTATCAAATTCTTCTAAGGCCTTTGCATAACCCTCAGGGTCATTTCTATGACCGTAAAGCATGTCAAAGTCAACTAAGTTAGTAAACACTATTCCAGTAAACTCTTCCTCCATTACTGCTAAAAGTTCTTTTGTATTTTCACTATTTGTTTTAGCAGTAATATTTTTAGTCAGCCCTTCACCGTCAAAGATGTCGCTTATCTTTCCAATGCCCACTACTTCCCTCCCGGCTTCCTTGACACAGTCTAGAACTGTTTTTTGTAAGGGCTTTAAGGAGTAATCCTTTCGCCGAGCTGTTCTTGTAAAAGCACCAGGGCGCCCTGTAAATGGTCTTGCAATAACCCTACCTACTGCATGTTTTCCCTGAAGTAGGGCTCTAGCTATTTCACACATTTTATATAAATCTTGGATTGGTATTATATCTTCATGGGCCGCTATTTGAAACACACTATCAGCAGAAGTATACACAATTGGATTACCTGTATTCATATGCTCCTGTCCCAGTTCTTCAATAATAGCAGTTCCTGAGGCTGGTTTATTGGCAAGAGTTTTCTTTCCTATGTGTTCTTCAAATTCTGTAATTAACTCTTGGGGAAACCCATTAGGATACGTGGGAAATGGCTTGTCCAGGATTAGACCCGCAAGTTCCCAATGACCGGTAGTGGTGTCCTTTCCCGCTGACTTTTGTGCCATTTTCCCATATGCTCCAGTGGGTTCTACAGCGGGCTTTACACCCTCCACTGGCACGATATTGCCTAGGCCCATTTTACCCAAATTAGGTAGGCTGATTCCTCCTACCTTTTTTGCAGTATTAACTAAGGTATTACTCTCTTCATCTCCATATTCATGGGCATCTGGTAGTGCTCCTACGCCTACACTGTCTAAAACTATTATTATTGCTCGTTTCATGTGCTCCTCCTTTGTTTAATTTACGTATACACTTATCAGCTTCATCATAGCAGGACTCCAATAAGCCTCTACTATTCCAGCTATAACTGCTACTATAGCTATGCCAATCATCACAATTGAATATGAGAAAAAGTGACTTAAAATGCTTTTCGACTTGTCCCTAAAGCCTCCTTTAACTAATAGTAAAGAAAAGGAAATACCAGTTACAGAGGCTACTATTAGACCTGGTAAAAGTATAAAGTTAGGTGGTGCAATAGAAAAAACTGAAATCAGCACACCTTGCATGGATTTTTCTAAAGTGAGAAACCCTACTGTAAAGCCTAACATAAACCCTCTCACAAATAGTATTAAGATAATTACAGGTATTCCAATCACAGTCATCCCCAAAAGCCAGATTATAAATACTAGCCGTAAGTTATTAAAGACCGTGGTTAAAGCAATAGCAAAGGTGTTAATATCATCATAAACAATGGTATTTAAAAAGCTGTCAATATAACTAATTAACTCATGTTGTCTCCCGCTAATTAGTGGACTAACACTCACTGCCCCTGCTATAATTCCCAGCATTATGAAAAAAATTGCTAAAATATATAATAGCATTTTATCTCGTAGGTATCCAGATATAGTTCTTCCCATCTTAAAGGCCAAGTTTGTCTCCCCCTTATATAGGCTTGTGCTAAAAGTCTATGCGGGGAGTAGATCTAGTTATTCATTTTTTTCGCAACATAGCCTTATACAATTCCTCACAGGCTAGTACGTCTTCCATTGAGTTACTGCTAGCAGCCACAAAGGCAATACCTGTATTGTGCTCTTGTGCCATGACCACTGCTCTCTCAATCCCTACTTGCAAGTTTTCTGTTCCCTTTTTCTTTACAGTTCGAGCAACGGTAGCTGTTGTAACCAGTTTGGAACTTGAGGCAGTCCAGGCTGCATCAAAAACGGCACCTCCACTAGCTGTTACAGCTACTACCACTTTGTTTTTAAATTCTGTAAGCTTCCACACTTCTGATCCCAAATTGGGTACTATTGCTTCAATTGGGCAGTTTTGCTCTTTAATCCCAGCTATTAATTCCTGAGCGTTAGCTTCTCGCTCTTTATAGTTCCCCACTCTAGGTTCACTAATAACAACAATATTTGTATTATTTTCAATTGCTATTTTTGCTGCATGCTCACCAATGGCCTTTGGGTTTATGTCCACCGGTGCTCTGCAATTTGTGGGGCTAGCGCCAAAGCAAGCTAATGCACCCATTTCTCTAGCAGCTTCTAAGCTAGTTGACATATCTATCACATCAATAATTACTGTAACCAATCCTTGAGCTGCCATCATTGCAGCACCTGAAGCATTTGCAGTTGCACATGTTACTAGCTCTTTTACCAAAACACTTTGCCCTCTTTCAGGTAATTTTGAGTTGCCAAAATCCCCGTAATCGTTTTCCCATCCATAATTTTACCTGAGTTTAGCATCTCTAGAAGATGGGGTAATTCCAATTCCTCAACCTGAACAAATTCATCTTCATCTAAATTTTGCTTAGTCAAGGTCAAGTTTTTAGCTAAATAAATGTGCACTATTTCATTGGTGAATCCAGGAGAGGTATAATACTTAGTCAGGGGTATAACCTCCCCCGCCTTATAACCAGTCTCTTCCTCCAATTCTCTAACAGCACAGGTTTCAGGCTTCTCCCCCGGCTCTAGCAGTCCTGCTGGCAATTCCAGAGTTTCTCTATCCAAAGCTTTGCGGTATTGTTTTACCAAAAGGACTTTTCCCGGTGAAGTTATTGCCACAATAGCAACTGCTCCCCTATGATCTACAAGCTCCCGTACGGATTCCGATCCATCTGGCAACTGCACTTTCTCTACTCTTAAATCTACAACTCTCCCTTTGAAAATACTCTCAACTGACAAAGTTTTTTCTGTTATTTGCAAAATATATCTCCTCCAATTGTGCATATTTAAATTAGACAAGCATATCTTTAATAAAAAAGTTCCCCTTAGAGAAAGGAGAATCCTGCTATGAAAACTTACTATTGGAAAAATGGGTTGTATTTTACAGGCTCTGTTAAGTGCTTTAGAGATTGGTGCAAGCAGTTTCCCAAGGATATGAAGCTAGCGGACTTTATTAACTGCAACCTTCATTAATTAGCTGGGCAGCTATCTGACCTGCTGCTCCAGCAGCAGCAAAGTAATAGGGTTCATCTTCAGCTGTTTTTCCCATAACACTCAGTGGAATACCCAGCTTATTAGCAATGGGTATGATCTTCATTCCATGACTAACTCGATATGTATGCTTTTCTGCTAGATTATGCTCTATAATTTGGGTGTATATTAGCTGTCTATTTTCTCCCTGCATTTTTGGCAAACTGACTATACATTTACCCCTACAAATATGGCGTAAAACTGTAATTGTATGATGGCTAATTCCTTCATGTCTTTGTCTAGGATCTTTGAACATAATTCTGGGAATGGCAATGGGCCTGCCCTTTAGTGCGGTAACAGCATTGATTATTTCACCCTGTTCAATGCCTGAAAAGCCCCATTTAGTTCCGGTGCCCACAATCCCTGGTCCCATAACAACAATAGCTACCTGGGCTTTTAAACAATGTCGCGCTAAAAGTAACGCTGTATAAATATTAACAGTCTCATAATCTCCACCAAAGGCATTACCATAGGTTATTGTTGCGTCAATTATTCTGTTCTCAGCCAATTGAGCCACTGTATTACTCAAGGATAAGGGAAGAGCACCACCATCAGTCATTATATAAGTTATTCTCAAATTACTGTTTTGCTGCTTTATACCTAAAGCAGCAGGAGCTAACATACTGTGTACACTCCCAACTATAACTGGCATTCCCTCAATACTATCTGCTTCTTTCAATTGCTCATGGTATTGACTCTGCTCCTCTTCTGCTGCTAGAACTGAAAATTGGAAAGGTGTATACCTGAGCTTCATTATGTGCCCCGGCTCTCCATGTCCGATCTTTTTAGTGGGGTCACTTAGATTTATGACTACAAAGTCCTTCCCTCCTGAGCCCAGCTTTAAGTCATTGGCTACAGTGTTTACTATCACTTCATCCCCTACCGAGACTGCTCCTGTCAGTTTAAGGTAACAAATAGCTTGCCTACACGTGCCCTCATTCAATCTTATATCTAGTTGCTGAATATCTTTCCGTTCAAAAATAATTTTGGTGACCTGAGCTTTTTCTAACAAAAGCACTTCAACACCTCCCGAGATTATCAAAAAACCTGAGCAGGGGAACTTCTTCGATTATTTTGGTGAGAGACTTCCTTTCTGCTATTCCGTGGAGGGCAATGAGTATTAGAAATACACCTATTAGGGCACCAAATGGCAAAAGCACCACCGCAGCGTAACCAACACTTAACCCTAAAACATTAGCTCCTGTATCTCCTAACATAGCTTTTTCTCCTAAATCATAGGGCCAAAAGGCTATTGTACTGCCCAGTAGCATTAAATGAATGTGATTGATATTGGTACCTACATACAATCCATATGCAATTAAGGTAAAAAGTATTAATATATAACTCTTTAATGCTCTTCCTGGCCGTAAGTCCAACAAGTTTATTGCATTAATTGCAAGAGCAACTGTAAGCCAGTAGATAATAAGCTGACCAAAGTTCTGAACTAGGGGCAATACTAAGAAAAGCGATACTGCAGCTCCCCCCAATGCTTTTAAGCCTCCTGTGGTGAGTTGACCCTTAATTAGGCTTTTCATGTGACCTCTTAAACCCTTGACGCGATTATCACCCAGCATATCGTCAATTAAACCTATAAGTGCCATGACTACAATTCCCACTAACAGTACCAAATGCTCCTGTGAATAATACAGGTTATCTGTGGCTGCCAAGAAGGAGTAGCTCAGCAGAACACCGCTTACTATAATCAATCCCCCCAGCTTAACCACTGAAACCCTTTGGTAGTTCTCCATAACTGCTTTGGCTTCTATCATTAAACCTAATATTCGAGGGCCTATTATGGCTGTAAAGAAAAATCCTAGCGCTGCACTTGCTATCATACTCTAGTACCCCTTATGTACATTAAAGCCTTTAGAACGTGAACTAATTGGCGCCCTCGATGGTAAAAGCCACTTATATTTCTCCCTGTCACCTTATGGGACATTCTTGTTTCTACCTCTTTTATTCTCAATTCTGCTTTAGCTGCGCTGATGTTCATAGCTACCTCCATTCCAAATCCGTTAGCCCAAGGAGTTACTGCATTTAAAGCCTTCTTATTTAACACCCTCTGCCCCGACAGCGGCTCTGTTAGATTTATATCAGCAAATTTTTTGCCGCCCCAATTAGCTAACCTCTTGACCCAGCCAAACCCTGATTTTTTGCCTGAATGAGGGAAGATGGCGATTGTCAAATCTGCTTCATTCTGGATTACAGGTTTTAGTAACTTCTCTATTTCTCCACTAGTTTCGCCTAGGTCAGCATCAATAAGAGCAACAATGTCTGTGTTTATATAGTCTAGAGCCACATTTAAAGCCTTGCCTTTTCCTTTGTTTTTGGTTAGCTCTAACACTAAATCTGCTCCTGCCTCCCTAGCCTTATTAGCAGTGTTATCAGCTGATCCATCGCTGACCACAATTATTTCCGATATCATGGTTATATTTTTAATTCCTCGCACCGTCTGAGCAATTCTTCTCTCTTCGTTATAAGCGGGGATAAGAACTGTTACCATGTGTTTTGAGCCTCCATTGATTAAAAGTTTACTATCATCTGCATGTTAATATAAAGTAGTCTAAAAAATTGATAGGTATATGGTGAAATTATTGACACTAGGGTCAAGGGGAGTAGGGCAGCTATTATTATTTCTGCAATATACTTTGCCTTAAATTTTTGTCGATAAAGTTTACTAACTCCTTTTGCATCAACTAATACTTGTCCGATTTTCATTCGCACCAGCAGAGTGCTAGCCATTCCCTTGCGGCCTTTTTCCAGAAAGTCAATCATATTAGAATGAGTCCCCACAGCTACAATTAATTCGGCACCTTGTTCATAGGCAAGCAGCATGGCTATATCTTCACTTGTCCCTGTAGCAGGAAGTATCTCGGCTTCTAGGCTTAAGTTGTGGATGCGTTCTAGGCCTGGAGCATTTCCATTTGCATAAGCGTGTACAATTATTTGCGCCCCGCAACTTAAGGCGCTATCAGAAATACTGTCCATATCGCCAATAATATAATCGGGAGTGTGCCCTTCACTAATTATGGCATCGGCACCACCATCTACCGCTATAATTACTGGCTTTATTTCCTGGATATAGTTGTGAATTGCTCGCAAATCTTCTCGGTAATTATTCCCTCTGACCACTATGAGGACGTGTCTACCCTGCATACCCTTCTTCAATCTTACTTCAGGCAAAGTCTCTTGAATTAATGTTTGTTCTTTTTTTGCATATTCTAGGGTATTGTCTATAAATTCTTCCAATCTAGTGGGCAATACTTTTTTGCTATACTCCATCTCACTGGTTACTTGCTCTCTTGTTAAGAGCTTACCACATGCTACATATTTCCGATTAGAAAAAATCAGGTTGTTTGTGAGGCAAATTTCCTCCCCCTCACTTATTTTTTCTAGGATTTCCTTGCCGCAGTTATCGATAATCTTAATACCAGCTTCTAATATTAATAAAGGTCCAGTATTCGGGTAATCACCTTCAATCGACTTGCTCATATTGATGACTGCAGCAATTTTTTTCTCTATCAAAGCCTTTGCTGCTACCTCATCTATGTTTTTGTGATTAATAATTGCAATGTCACCACAGGAAAGTCGCTTGACTAAATCCTTGGTTCTCTCATCAATCTTAGCAGGACCTGTTATTTTTTTCATTGCTGACACTCCTACAAGCTTTTGTTTTTAGTATTCTAATATAAGACAAAAAAAAACCTGATAAAAGGTGGGTTTTTTTGCACCTTTTACAGGTTTTTTGATTTTTCTATTTAACTGACCTTAGAACCTAGCCTTAACTTATCCGCTACCATGGCTATGAATTCTGAGTTTGTAGGCTTCCCTCTTTCGATATTAATTGTGTAGCCGAAAAATTTATTCATCATTTCTTTAGTGTTTGCAAGGGTTTCAGCCATTTGAAAATTTTGTAATTTGTTTTTTTGAAATTGTACTTTTTTTAGTACTTTATAGGTTTATTTTTGAAAATCAGTAGGCTTTTATATTTTCCAGTTTAATAATTATTATATCAAAAAAACGGGTAGAAAAACAACCTAATTCCACACAAACTAATAAGTTAACTTCCCACCTTCCCACACATTCCAAACTCACCAACCCACCAACATTTTCCCACCAACCCACACTTATCTCTCCCAATCACTACTCTCCATTCCGTTCCACTCCATTTCGCTACGCTCTATCAAATAACAATACCCACACAAAATCAACCTCTAAGCTTGTATACTGGTAATTCAATACCCTATCCAATAACAGTCCAATTACAATTGAATTACACTCTAATCACAGTCCAATTACAGTATCTTGTCCTAGACATTTACACTTACACACCCATCACCAACTCATACCACCCTATTCCCAACAACCCTCACAAAACCTACTCTACCTTTCCATATTCTAAATCTAACCTCACTACTACCCATTCCATACACACCAACTAACAATCCAAATACTTCACCAATACCCATAAACAAAGGAACTCCAGTCCTCTCAAACATATCACCAATCAAATGACCCACATAACCCACCAATAATCCAATCCAAAACGCCTCACTAATCATCAACCCACCAAATCTCTCACTAAATACCCAACCAATTCTCCATGCATCCCAATATGCCCAAGCAAATAACCCTACAATACCCACACCAATTAAGCTATGTGTCAATCCTCTATGTCCAATTGTCTGTGACAAGACATCACCAATACACAGAAAACTACCAAACATACTCTTGGGATGATCTATATCAGGTAAAAAACTACCTATCCCAATTCCCACTAACAAAAATGCCATTAACAAATTAACCTCGGCACTACCAATCAACCAACTATCTAACCAACCTAGCCAAACGCCCATATTTAATCCAACTTGGACAGTACCATATCCAACTATCAAATTCAAAAATAAATGCACTACACCATGGAAAATGAACGCCTCCTTTGAAGTTATGAATCTAAAGTTTCAACTGTATTTTTTTGTATATTTTATTGTATCCAATAACAGGTTAAATTAAACAAAAAATATAATCAACTTCACTGAGGAGATAGAATTTCAAATTCTTCTGCTTTTCAAACATTAAAAATACCAGGTATAATAGCATACTTAAAAACAACCCCACCCCAATTAATCACAAACTGGGGTGGGGATTGTTTTTATCTAAATTAATATTTTTTACCCATTCTTCTCATTCCATTTGCAATCTCACCCATCGAATATTGATATGCAATTCGAGGAAGATTTTTAA
This sequence comes from Desulfitispora alkaliphila, assembly GCF_050433185.1. Lineage (NCBI taxonomy): Bacteria > Bacillati > Bacillota > Desulfitisporia > Desulfitisporales > Desulfitisporaceae > Desulfitispora > Desulfitispora alkaliphila. The sequence goes on along the minus strand of NZ_JBNPXS010000010.1, from coordinate 15,327 downwards.
TTGCTTTTTCTATATCTTCAGATGATTTTACATTAGGAAATTCTAATTTTGAGATATTGAAATTTTGAGTTGTGTTTCCCGCAATAGCAGGTTGATTACTACCTGATGCACTTGCACTGGCAATATCTCTAATCATCTTGCGACTCAGAACATACTCGCCAACCTCTAGTAATGCAGGTACTTCATTTCTTTTTATTCCTTGTAAACTTCTACCAACCCAACCACCTTCATGATATTTTTCCCACTCTGGCTCTTTACTTACTATTCTTCCAGTCTGTCTGTCTATATAACCACCTGCTTCAGGTGACCACCTTGAACCATCAGTTCTAGTTTCCACAAAGCCTGATTCAAATACATTTCTTGAAGAACTGCTTGAGCCACTACTTGAACTAGAAGAAGAACCACCAGAACTTCCAGAGCTACTACTAGTTGAACGTGATACACTTGTGCTCGCACTAGACAAAATACTACTAACTCTATCCACTGCAGATTGTGCTTGTGATGCCATTTCACTTGCAATACTGCCAATTGCATTAATCGCACTATTCCTATTATCTTCAACACCTTTGGCAAGTCCATCAGTTAAGTTTCTTCCATATTCAGCCATCAAAGTTGAAGGGGAATTGATACCAAAGAATCCTGTAACTGTACTTGCCACATTCCTTGCCATGTTTCTGGCTTCATTTACTGCATTTTGGGCAAAGTTGCGAATACCTCTCGCAAATCCTAGTACAAGGTCACGCCCCCAATTAGTTGCATCAGATATTAGACCTGTAAACCAGTTTCTAATATTATTGTATAACTTACCAAAGTTATGTTTTAGTAAGTTCCATGCACCTGCAATAATACTATTAATGGCATTCCATAAACCTTGCCATATCATTTGTATACCCTCAGTGAATTTCTCCCAATCTCCAGTAAAAATACCTATGAAAATCTTTAAAAGACCTTCTATAACCTCAAATACACCTGAAATTACACCTTGTATTGCCTCAAAGATAATAACTGACCTCTCAATTATACCTTCACCGAATAAATCCCAAAGAGTTGTGACAAACTCAATAAATGCACTGAAAAATTCTTTTACTGTCTCAAAGAATTGTGAAAATGATTGTCGCATTGCATTTAGAGTTTCTTCGTTTTCGGCATACCATGTTTTAAGCCAACTAATTAAAGTACCAATTGTTTTAACAAATCCAGTAGCAAGCGTTTCCATAATATTAAAAACAACTTGAAAAGTAGCCTGAATTTGTGGCATATAATTTTGTACCCATTGCAAAAAGTCAACCATCACTGGCAATAACTGTGCCCCAATTTGCACTGTCGCACCTTTTAACATTGTTTGTACTTCATCGAGTGCATCAGAAAACAAAACAGATGCATCAATGGCTTCGCCACTCATAACACCACCTAATTCGTGGGCTCTATCTCTAAGATGGTCAACCTCTAATGCTCCTGCCTGTATCATTGGCATTAAATCTCTCGCCAATTTTGTCCCAAATAACTCTGATGCAAGGGCTGACTGTTGTTGGGCATTTTCCATACCATTTAAACTGTCTATGGCTTGCATAAATGCCTGATCTGTACTTACTGTACCTGCCCTAACATCTTCCATATTTACCCCTAGTTTAGTTAGTGCAGATGCATATTTATCATTTCCATCAACTGCCATACCCATTCTTTGATTTAGCCGACCTAATGCCCTATCTAAATTACCCTGTTCTACCCCGACTTGACCACTGGCAAACCTTAACTCTTGAAGTGCATCAGTAGTAACACCCATTTTTTGAGAAGTTTTATCTAACTCATCGCCTATATTTGAAACTTTGGTCGCTATCCCAAACATGGCTGTTCCTGCTCCTGCAACTGCAGTTAATGCCCCTGCAAGGGATTTTGTAAGGAATGAGGATATCCCACCTGCTTTTTGACGAATATTTTTATCTGCATTTTGTAGACCTCTTTGAAGTCCACTATCATCTAACTCAATCGGGGCTGTATACGTTGCTAAATTTATAGTTGTCATTCATTCACCTCCTTAACGGTGAAAATAAAAAAATGAGAGATACACAAAGTACCTCTCATCTGTTATTTAACTGTTATTGATTTTCTGCCTAATCTTATTTAAATCTGGTTTAGTCTCATTTAACATTCTGCCACGCTCTAACGCTTCTCTGCCCTCTTCAGTGCTTTCTAAGTTGATAATATAGAACTGCCTATATAATCCCAAATACACACTGTATGGTAATTGCATTATCTCAAAATAACTCATGTTAGTTTCCTTCATCAACAATGCAATATCTTTTAATACCTCATGCTCCCCAAGCCCACTGCCTACTTTGCTTTTGCTTTTGTATTTGTTTTTGTCTTCTTTCCAGAGGACTTGGGGAATTTTAAATTTTCATCTTCAGATATTGATTGAATGTGTTTCATCGTATGTTCAATAACTGCCCTCATAACACGAAAATCACTGAAGTTATCCTCTATGTGTTTCATGTCAATGTTTTTTGATTTATCCAAACTCAATATATCTAACACTAACTGTTTCATCTTCTTAAACGCTTCTTCATCATTATCAATTTTAGTAACATCTTTATAATATTTTGTCATTTTTAAAACAAACTCTGTATTCAGTTCACCGGGAATCGTGTATTCCTCTTTACCATTTGGACTTTTAAATATAAGTGGCTCTCTTACTAACAATCCTAAATCTACATACTGACTCATATATATCACCTAACCCTTTTCAAATTTTTTTTAATATCAATCGATTGTTATTAAATTCTACCAACCAAAAACAAAATAAGGGTAAAATCTACCCTTATTCTTCTACCTCTTCAGGGAATGTCTCTACTAATTCAAGTAAAGCACCATCTTTTCTATTAATCGCTCTAAACTCATACCCAACTGTTAATGAATCCTCATTCTGAAATTCAAAGTTAAATCCATTAATGGCTTGTGCCCTAGTTAATAATGCTTGGATTTCTCCACCATCAGTATCTTTTTCATGCACAAATAAAACTGTATTAACTGGCAATTGCCCCTGATTACCTACAATATATCTAGTCTTCCCTGCTTCTTTTTCAACTTTGGCAGGTGAAAGGATTTCTAATGCATCAATATTCCATTCACATACCCCTGTATTGAGGGTTACTGTCTCCTGTGTCACCATTGTTTTCAACAAACCGTTTCTTTGACCACCACGCACATCTAATGTCTCTGGCTCATAGGTCAAAGTACACCCTGACCTAATATTTCCTAATTCAGTTAGTTCCTCTTTTAGTTGTTCAATGGTCATTTCATCTGCACCCTCAACTTGTCCTGCAAAAATTCTACCAGAACCTAACAATATCTGCTCTGGACTAAATGTATTATTACTCATGTATATCACTCCATTCTATATTTTTTAAAACTTTTCAAACTAAATTTTCAATAAAAAATAGACAACCTTGATCCAGTTGCCTTGTTCATCCTTAATAGTGCCACCACCATTAAGGGTTTTTATTAACTTTATACCTTCTATGTGTTTCTGACCTCGCAAATCATTAAGATATTCTCTCAATTCACTCTCTAAGTCAATAACCTTATTCAAGTCCTTACTGATACAATCAACTTGTATCTGATATTCTTTCAGCCACGCATCACCTAATAATTTATCTTTGATTAGAATAAACTGTTTTGGATTGAATTGAATTGGTTTTTCCTGATAAAAAATGTTTTCACCATCAAGCATCTCAATCAATTTTCCATTGTTTAAAAGGTGTTTTATCAACGCACTAACCATTTCGCAACACCTCACCTATTCTTCTTTGTATTTGGGATAAATTCTGGTCAACTGTCTGCTCTAAAAATCCTGTCCTATACTCAACTATTGGGGCATAAATAAGGTTAGTACCTACTGCACCAATTGACTTGGTTTGAGTATGGTTAGTTTGAGAAGTCAAACTTCGCCTTAAATCACCTGTATCTACAGGGGAATTTAATTTTGCATCTGCTTCAATCATCACAGTGACTTCATCAACTGCTTTTTTTCGTCTGTTTTGCATTTCTCTGATTGCTTGGTCTACTGTCAAACCTTTTCTACTCATTTAAACCACCTGCATCCAACATCAATTCCCAATACTCATCCCATTCAATGACCTTAACAATTTTGAATTGTTTATCTTGATATTCAACCCTATTAAATAATTCAAAATCACTATCAGGGTTAATAAATGCCCTGTTTTGGCATTCTACTGCATAACCATAATCTTTCATTAACAATGATTTTGAGTATGGCTGCACATCGCAATTAATTGTTTTAATATGTTCTAATTCTCCCTCATGCCAAATCCTTCTATCATCAAAATACCCTTCACCACGTTTATAGAGTTTTAGTTTTTTGTTATAAAACATTTAAACCACTCCAATTCTCGGCAGAGGTAAACTGTCTTTGATATTTTGGGGAATCCCACGCTCATTTGTTTGTGATCTGCTACCTTGTGCCCCTTGAACTATTCCAGTTTGATTTCTGTTTTTGTAAAGATAAACTGCTAATTCAATCACTTGACTGTTCAGGTCTTCAGTGATTTCATCAATATTACAATAGGTTTTTATTGAATTCTGGGATTGTTTAAGATAGTGTTCTAGTATCAAATCTAAACTACCATCTAAAAAATCAATTCCTAAAAAATACTTCATTAAATCAATTTTTGTTTCCATCTAACACACCACCCTTCTCATTAATTGAGGGCTTTGATTATTTCTGCTTTAGTCATTTTATCTGTGACTTTAACCTTTTGCTTTTTTGCCATCAATATTAACTGGCTTTTAGTTTTTGCCATAAGGTCAGTTTCAAGCTCTGGCTCAACCTTCACTTCAACCTGTTCAGTAGGTTTTTCTATTTGAATATCTTCAATTATTGGCTCTAGCTTTGGTTTTTCAACTTTTTTAACAGGTTTAACTACCTGTTTTGTTTTCTTATGTCTTCTCAGTAGCATTTAATCACCTCATTTTTCTGCAATAAATAATTTAGAGGGCATCTATTAGACACCCTCAACAATTATTTTAACTATGCTTTACAAGTAAATTTAACAACTTTAGACTCATCAGCCAAAACTGCCACATAATGCTCATCTGCACTAATTACAGTTGTTTTGGCAAGAATGTCTCTATCATCTTCAATAGAAACATTTCTCTTTAGGTAAATATCTAATGCACCAGATTTAACAATATAGTTAGAGTACACATCTGTATCCTCTGGTAATTTGTTACTTACTACTACTTGGCAACCATATATCTCACCAATCACACCACTCATAACTACTGCATCACCCATATCACTAGCTCTTGTAAACTGTGGGTCTTTTCTTAGAGTAGTTTTCTGCTTTGAGTGAATGAATAACACCTTTGGCTCATCATCTTCTTCCTCAAACTTGTCAATTGCATCTGCAATTATATCTGCAGAAATAGAATCGGCTGATGCATCATGTGTTAATGTCGCTTCATCTAGTGCCGCCAAACAATCATTATCAACTTTGTTTGCCATTGCCATAGTTAATTGAGTAACCGCTTCGCCTACTGGATCACCATAACCTGATAGAACTGCTTCATCTGTCAATTCAATCGCTTTACCTGCCTTTTTCACAGTGGCTTGTTGGCTTGTAGTAGTTAGAGTAGTAGTACCCATTGCCACCCCTTCAGCCACATCTTCTGCATCTCCAATATACAAGTATTTTGGTACAGTAATTGTATTACCTGCCTGTCCTTGCAAAGTGTTATCCACTCTTGCAATTTGTGTAAACCTAATTTTGTTTGGTAGTTCTGCACTCACCATGTCTGCCATTACCTCTGGGTTAATTAAATCACTTAACATTGTTTTAGTCATATTAAACACGCTCCTAAAAATTTATTTTTTTGTAAATTTGTTCTTTAACGTCTGCAAATTCCGAAAAAAGACAATAAAAAAAAGACCTACTCAGGATTGAATTGGTCTAAAATCTACTTACTTAATTTTTCATACAACTCTGGATTTGTCTTTTTCAAATCAACTCTTTGTTGATATGTCATTTTTTCAAAGTCCTCTTTAGTTACACCTTTGGATTGAGTTTTAGAAGTAGGTGGGGTATATGCAGAGTTATCTAATCTCTCTTTTACCTTCTTCTCAGCCACTTTGTTTATCACTTCTAACATCTTCTCTGCCTTTTCTTCAATCTCATCAATATCTTCACCACTCACATAATCAACCAAATCTAAATCCCATTCTTTTTCCTTGAATAGACTGATTTTCTCCAATTTCAATTCTCTATCAGCCAACTCACGCTCTTTTTGTTGAAGTATTTCCTCTTGTGTCATTTCTGTCTTTTTAGTTTCTTCTTTGAGTTTCTCTTTCCAAACTTTGTCACGCTTTTTAACTGCATCTGATACTCTTTTATCAGTTAATTTTTGAATGTGCTTCTGAAAATCTTCATTTTCTAAGATGGAATTGATGTCAAAATCACTGTTATTATCAGTGTCTTTATCACTATTATCATTGTTGTCACCATTATCATCTTGATTGTTAGTGTCTTGTGCGTCCTCTCCTGTACCCACATCATCACTATCATCATTGCCCTCTGCGAATAATTGCAGATTGATTTTGTTTACCTCATTAAATTTTACTTTTTCCATTTTATCTCTCTCCTTTCGAGTGGCTACATTACCCCTGTTGTAGTTGCAGATATAACCCCTCAAATAATTTTAGTTTTAATTGATTGTAATTACTTCTAATCTAATGCATTAAATTAAATTGTTAACCTTTAGAAATGCCAAAAATGGCATTTAGGTATAAATACCCTACCTACCCAAAAACACAAAATTTACCCATTGATATATAAGGGTTTTCTGGCTCTCTAAAACGTGACATTATCCAACTTTTCTCTGTCTTTGCTTTCTCTCTTTTTGTTGCTCTCTTTGTATTGCTTTTTTGCACTTCTCACAATACTTCTGCCTGTTAGAAGTTGCTAATATTGGCTCATCACACTTCTCACATTTCTTCCTAACTTTTGGCTTATGCTTTGTTGTGATACTTAATTCGCTCTTGTGATATTCGTGATATTGTCGCTCTAAATCAGGTAATAATGGCAGAACCCCTTCTTCAAAATATTTGCATTTTGGCAAGTTGTTTTGATTATCCCCTGTTTGAGTATCATTTGTATCTTGAACATCAGCCATCTCAACAAAAAACATACAAGTATCATCTACTTGTATGCAAAAGTTAGTTTTATTGTTTAAAGTTTTATTAAACCCTGCACAATCTGATTTAATCAGTTTTTTAAGTTTTGGTAACACTTTAATCATCTCCTATGCCCTTTTGTCTTTTCCAATCTTCAAAGTTTTTAGGATAATCTATAACCTCTTTTGAAAGATTATCTCTTTTTGTAGTCGGATTCCACCCTTCAACTACAGGTACATAACATGACCTACATTGGATGTGTGTTTCGTCTGGAATTGCAGGATGTGGCTCATTTTTATCATAAATATTCCCATGAAGTTCTTGACAGATTTCTGTTGTTCTATCATCTAAAGTTGCATCAAAGAGTAATTGTTTTACAACATCATTCTCTTGATATATCTGCTCTTGGGCTTGGCTTCTACATCTGGCTGTCTCGTTACGAATTAGCCTAAATGCTTCATTCCAACCAACGTCAAAATCTCTTTGTATTCGTCTGGCTAATACTTTAGTATCAGAACCTTTTCTCATTGATAATAACAAGTCATTTCTTAATCGAGTTACTAACTTTTCTTTGTTTGTCCAGATACGGTCACTAAACATCTGCCCTTCAATGGGAATGTTAATGGCTCTTTGAACAAACTCATCACGTAATATATCAAAACTAACATTAATTGCAATTCCTGAACTGTCAATTAATCCTCTATCGAGAGTAAATGCAGTTTTATAATAACTATCCTTGTAGACCTTAGCCAAAATACCACCTACAACACCAACCTCTAATGCACCAATCTTATTGGCTTCTTCTTCAATCTCACGCTCAAAATCTCTCATTTCCACTGCCATTTGGGCAGGAGATATATCTAATTGACCATCAACCATGTACCCTGCAATAATTCCACTTGCAAGGGCTGTTATTTTTCTTGATGATTTTTGGTATTGATGAAGTAGTTCTCTCGCTTCTTCGGCTGTCATATCTTCCATTTCTAACTGTAACTGTTCAATCTCTTTTTGTAGTTGCTTTTGTTGTCTTGTGGTCATTTATATCACCACGCTTATCGTAAACTCTCTAAGGATTGCAATTGTTTTCTTTGTTCATCATCAAATTTTTGTTTTTCTAATTGAGGATTTTCAACGAATGGCAATATTGATAATAGAGTTTCTTGTGATACAACATCTTTAAGTTTAGAGACTACATCAGCCAAACCAACTAAATCACTTGGTATATTTGCAGTTGTCTTTATTTTTATATCTCTATAATCGAATGATTGCCCTGTCTTCTTGTAATGGAAATTAAAAAAGTGCTTTAATCTCTGTTTGATAACAAATTCAAGTTGTGCCTCGATTGTAGAACACACAAATTCAAGGGATATTAAGCGACTTCTGAGTGCCACACCAGATAAATTAGATTGCATTTTTTCATTAGTGTCAACTGAACTTGCCATCTTGTAGATTTTGTTTTCTAAGTTCTCCAATGTGTTCTGAATGAAATTATCATTGATATTTTTAATCAACCAATCCACATCAGCCTTATCTCCTGCCACTTCTATGATTCCACTTTGTTTCATTTCATCCGCATCTTCTTTTTCTAATCGAGAATTTATTAATTTAAGGTATGCAGACCTATGATCTGCCACTTCATTGACACTATCAGAAATGATGTTGTTTAGGCTGTCATTCAGTGACTTAATATCTTCAATTAGTGAGTGACTTCGGGCATTACTTTTGCATACCACAACTGGAACACCCTTGAATATATGCTCTATCTCATTAACCTTCGTGAATTTATCACCATCTACTGCATAGGTGGTTATTTTTTTGTTGTCATAAACATCAATAAACTCATTCTCATCTGTATCAGTGTATAAATGCACTGCCAATGTAACCCTCTTTTCTGCATCTCCTGATTGAAATACAATACAATTCAAGGGATTTAAAACGCTACAACGGAACTCTCCATCTATATTGATATAACTAACCTCATAGGACTCACCGTATATCTGGCTTTGTCTTACCAATTCTTGATTATGGAGTTTTTCCCAGTGTGAAAAATTAAGGTCGATTATGTCCAGAGCTTCTTCATTATGAGATTTAGAAACATAATTGATATGATTGCCTAGAATGTAACTGATTCTCTCTTCCACAAATCTTTTAGGGTAGTTTACTATCACCTTCATGTTGGAACGTGATTTTTCCATACGGTAATTTTTTAAAATATCGTGTTTTCCATCATAGTAGTTTAGTAAGTATGATTTTTTAAATTGTTGTTCTTTGAGTTGGTCTAAACTCTGTTTTAAAATTTTATCATTCACGCTATCACCTGCTTTCTTTTACTAACTCAACCTGATACACAGAATGTGTGTATTAGGTATACTTGCATTAAAAAAGCCATTCCCTAGGTTTGAATTTCAAGGAATGGATTATAGTTTCTTCATTATCAATTCTCTCATCAAACATGGCTGTAACATCTGCACTATCATCATGTAATGAATACTTTTCACCTTCATAATCTAATAATTGATTGGTGAATGCTTCATCTTCTTCATTAAAAATAATAAAACCACTATCAACTTTGTGGCTTATAGCTCTTATTCTGGCTTCTTTATTTTTTGTTTGAGTTTCATTAAAGATTGTTATATTCCTACTCTTTAACATCACATCACTATTAATTCTTTTCTGCACTTCATTGGCATCTACACCCCTGAAAACATTCTTCTCAATATGAATTTCAGTTATATCCTCATATTCGTGTAGAAGTTTAATCACCTTGGATATATAATCCTCAAATTTTAATTTATCTATAGTGCCTTTTCTAATAAATCTGAAGTTATTAGAAGTTTTACTGCCAATACAAATGGCTGTATAGTCATTCTTTGCCCCTGTTTCTACTGCAGGGTCAATACACATAATTGTTTTAGTATAATCATCTTTTTGTTGTTCCAACTCTTGTTGTGATAGAGTTTTAATTTGATGAAATGCTTTCTCACCTATTTTACTGGCATCATTTTGTAATTCTTGTTTGAATGCTTGTGGATTAGAATAATAATCTAATGCCAAATCTAAACAATCCCACTTGTCCCTCCAAAGGACATTAAATTGCATTTCATTTTCATTCTGATAGTAGAACTCTTTGGCTTCTGATGTTGGGTCTGATAGTTTTGAATTAAAATATATATCTTTGAATTGTTGCCAAAGACCTGAATTGAACAATTCATCCACATCATCATGTAATACTGCCTTATATTTTAAAGTTTTATATGAATTATCATTGGATAATCGAGAAATAAAACAATCTCTATGCAGGATTGTACCTAAAACAATGAATTTAGTTGCCATTTTAACCTTTTTATCTTTTCTAAAAACCGCTTTATCACCTGCATATTGGCTATCTTGTACCCATGTATTGAATTTTTTATCTCTTGCTTCTTGGGTTATTACGTTTTTCTTTGATTGATAGTCATCTGCAATAATCAGAGTTGGTCTTGAACCATTGAATTTCTTACCTCTCAAAGACGATTCACTTGAAATGGCTTGAATTTTTGTATCGTTGGTTAATTCAAGTTCTAATTTATTCACTGTATATTTTCTAGTATTTATTAACTCACCAAATGAATTTTTGATGTAGGGATTTTCTTCAAATGCACGTCTGGCATCTCTGATAAACTCAATGGCATCCTGTTCAGAATTACCTGCAATGAGTGTATATATAGATTTTTTATAACAGTGTGCCCAAACTGATAGGGCAAAGTCACAAGTGGTTGTTTTACTAGCACCTCTGGGGCAGATTAGAAGTAACTTATCATATTCGTCTTTTATATATAGGTTTTCCAATTCACTCCAAATATTGAAGTGGAAAGTGTCTAACTCTCTGGCATCGTTGTTTTCTTTTACCCTAAATGTGTCTTGGAGATAGTAAAGACAGAAAAAAGGTATTGATACAGAACCAAGCCAGAATGATAATGAGTTTTTACCAAAGAGATTTTGGCTGTGCTTTTTTATAATAGCTTGGGCACGTGATTTGGCTTGGTCAAGTGTTAGATTTTTGTTGTGATTTAGATATTGGGTTAGATGTTTGTATAAGAGTTTTCTGTTGTCTGGGTTATTGAATTGGGACTGGTTTTGGGCTGTTTGTGTGTTTATCATATATTTTATCACCTGCCTTTGTTTTCGGACATAAAAAAAGAGCCATGATAGGCTCTGCTTGGAAAAGTTATTTAATTTAATCAGGGGTATAATCAGGGTCAAGTAGTTTTATATTTTTGGCTTCTCCATCAAAGGGAGTTTTTGAGTTTTCTATTATTTCAAACCAAATAACTTTCTCTGCTTTTAATTCGTGTAAAGCTTTTTGAAATAATTGATTTGTTACATCATATCTTCTGTATGATACAGAAATATTCATCTTCAAATCTTCAACAATCTTTCCTTTTAATTTTTTCAATTCCATTTTTATCCTCCCCTTTCTTATAGTTGATTTTCGCTATAAAAAAGGAAATTCCTACATAAAATTCAAAAAAACCTTGTATTTGTTATTATACATAAACACAAATAGCAAGTTATGGCTCTTTGAATTATTCATCTTTAAAATAATCGTAATCAATATCTTTTACTACAAAAGTTTTTGTTATATTTACACCTACATCGTAATCTATCATCAACTTTGCTAATTCTTGTCCTTCAATAAGAATTATTTTTTTAGTTTCTAGTCTTTTAGCATATTCCTTTGCACCTTCAGTGAAATAAGAAGTTGTTATAAATATTCCCTTCCTAGCACCTTTTCCATCTAATGCCCCAGAAAAGCTTTGAACTGTTTCTCTTCCAACTGAATTTCTAGCACCCCATCTTTTGGCTTGAACATAAATATTTTCTAATCCTAACTTATCTTCTTTGATTACACCATCCAACCCTTCATCATTACTCCTTTGCGTAACCTCTCCATCTCCATAACCCATTTTTGTTAGTAATTCAACTACTATATCCTCAAACTTCATCCAGTGAACATCCCTTAATTGTTTTAATAATGTATTTGATAATTCGTCTTTTACTTCATTCAATTGTTCCTTTACTACCATTAGTGGATCAGTTACTTTTTCTAGTTGCTCAATCTCTTCTTCAATTTCATGACTTTCATCATCTAATAAATCTCTTCCATCTTCTGTTATCTTATAAGTTAACTTATTAATTTCTTCAATATAACCTTCCTTTTTCAAACTATATCTAGCACTCCGTACTCTAGTTAGAAAAATGGCATCACTCGCATTTTCATACTTCATCAACCTTTGTTCTTCACTCAAATTAAAGTACTCAACTAGTTTTTCTGTAATCTCACTGGCAGTATAAGCTTTACCGTCTTTGATTATTTCTAAGTAAGGAACTATCATTTTTTTAGTTGATGGAATAGTGTTAGCTACCTTTTCATTGTAAATTTTATTCCTTCTGGCCTTTTTAATTTTTTCTAATATCTCACTATCATCTTTAGGTATACCTTCATTTTTAAATATTTTTTTAATTTCTGGAATGGTTAATCCATTATCACTTAGTTTTCTGAGCAACCTCATAACTTCTAAGGATTCGTTGTTAAACATAACTCTATTACCATAATTTATACATGGTATATATTCCTTGAAACTTTTAACCCATCTTCTCCCATTAGCTTCAGACCATCCTACCAGTTCAGATAATTTAGTTTTAGTTAGCAACTTATTTTCCATTTTTATCAATCCTTTTTCTTATTTATTCTTAAACAATGAAACAGTTAAAAATCGATTCTTGCAGTATGTACTTCTTCCCTATTGTCTGTTATCTCTAGTTGCCACTTTTCATTTAAAATAGCATTTTGTTCTTGATTGTCCTTTATTGGAATCATGTATTCTTTCATATAACTCTCACCGACATCTAATGGTATTAAGTCAATATTCACTTCTTTTTCAACTGACCTTGTTTTGAACACCATTCTATTAACTGTGGCCTTTTTATTTCCTTTATTATTTAATAAGACTTTTAATGTTACCCTAAAATTATTTTCTGGAATTTCATCAATATTTTCTTTATTATAAAGTTCACTTTTATCTTTATAATAAATTTCACTCCAGTCTCCATATTCATCTCTAGTAATAACTGTTATGGCTTTTTCTTCGATGATTAATGAGATAAATGGTTTATTACTATATATTACATAAAAATATAGTAATAATGAGCCAACACTTGTGACTGTCCCGATTAAAACTAATATAATTGCAATATCCATTAACTACAACCTCCTTATCGATTAAATTCGATAATATGGTTATAATTACCTTCAATCTTAAAACTCTATTTTTGTTATAAAAAAATTGTAGAGGTTATTTCCCGGCTGCCACACTGACTAGATTTAGAATACCCCCTATCACTTCCAGACCAACACAAAAAAAGAAGATAGACTATTGTCTACCTTCAAACAATCAAACTACTATATCTGACCTATCTGGCTTTTATGTGGCTTTAATTGGGATAACTAAAACCTCTTTAACGCTTGTTCATACTCATCATCAACTATATGTGTATATATCATTGTACTTGATAAATCAGAATGACCTAATGCCTTCTGCACTAGTCTGATATTCTTTGTCTCTCTAAGTAGGTCAGTTGCGAATGAATGTCGCATCACATGAGGGCTAACCTTTTTATTTATATCTGCCTTACCTGCATAGTTACCAATCATCTCCCTAACATCTCTGGGTTTAAGTTGGTTGCCTTGTCGGTTGGTAAATACATAGGTTACTTTTCCTAACTGCTCTGCCTGTCGCTCTCTCCAGTGGGTTAATATCTCAATGGTTTCTTCACCTAACCAAAGTATTCTGTCTTTACAACCTTTACCCTCAACAACTTTTAATTGCCCTATCAACTTCAACTTGATTATCTTGTATTGTACCCTTGCCAAAAGTCCTTGATATGCTCATCTTTAAGCCACGTAGATTTTTAAAATTTAACTGATCTGCTAGTTGGTTAGAAATTTCAATCTTTCTCATGAATATCATCCCTTCACATATAATTTTTTGAGAACTAACAACATTATTAAACCCAAACCCTACCATATCATCACATCATTGAAGAGCTTGGGTTTAATAGTTTGTATTTAAAAGAGGGTAAACGTAAAGCACTTTGACTCACGCTTAATACTTTACTTATTAATAATAACTAAAACTCTTTGTTGACTTTTAGTCAATCTCATGTTATTATTAAATATTACCCTCTCCCTATTGGGGCATTAAGCCCACCCCTCACAAATGTAGTAATTACTACATTTTCTGCACATTGAAATTCATTTTGGATACTATTTTTTCTAAAAACCTTTAAGAAACCCTTATATTATTTGAGTCTTGCTTGTTTTTATTTGTTTGTTCCTCTTGATTTAATAATTCCTCTTTATTAATTTTTTTCTGTTCTTTAATTCGTTTGTATTTTTGACCCCATATTTTTAAATCATATACATCCTCTTTATTACTCACAGGAGATAACACTTCAATTGTTGATTGAGTTGCAATATCAGTAAAAATATCTAACATTAAACTTTTTTTGGATTGCCATATTAACGATACCAATAATGATTTGTAATTCTTTACTTCTTTATCTTTTGCAGTTTTACTATAACATCTATGTAATATACTCATTATTGTTTCTTTACTTAGTTTAAGATTACTTATTTTATTTACAACCTCATCAGTTATATTTTTTATCGCAAGTGCATCATTAGTTGTATTTTTTATTTTTTTAATATCTTTATTTAATTGACTTGTCCACTCTTTAATGTTCTCAATTTGTTCATTATCGACTTTGGATTTTTCTTCTTTATCGGGTTTGAGTTTTATTATTTCTGTAAGATCAATTTTTTTACTGCGTTTTGCATTTGGTAGATTCTCTACTACCTCTTGTACATAGTCCATAGCAGTTTCAAACTTTAAAAACTTGTAATTTTTGCCTTGACCACAATATCTGAAAAAATCTGGTCTGACAGTTTTTGTAATTTCAATATCTTTATCTGTTTCTTGGTTTTCAATTTTATAATCGAATTGTTTATATTAAACTAAAAGTACCCCAGTATTTTAATTGAAAAATACCCCACCTTAAAATATAATTCTATGTGTTCCAGTTAAGACATCTGGGGG